>MIAA01000027.1:64259-102127 GCA_001830425.1 Rhodospirillales bacterium RIFCSPLOWO2_02_FULL_58_16 | reverse complement strand
GCCCGCTTCCTGATCAATAATGACGGCTTTCCCGGCGCCGCCGATGCCGAGACCGGCTCATCGTTCCCCGCCTATCCCTACGGCTGGACGCTGCTGACCTACATGACAAGCAAGCTGGCCGGACGCTTCGTCGAAAACGCCGGGGGGCCTCTCAACGTTCTGCTGCTGCTGACTTTCGGCATGGTGCTGACAAGGGTGGTTCTCGTCGGGATCGGAAAAAAAGGACCGGCCGGCCACGGATGGGGACTTGCCGCCTTGGCTGTTCTCGCCGGGTTCGCCTTCAACCCGACTTTTTCCCAGAAGATCGTGCTGACCGCCTATGCCGATACGCCGAGCGCCGTCGTCCTCGGCGTCGGAGGGGCGCTCGGCTGGATGATGCTTAACGCCCTGGCGGACGGCGAAAAAGAAAAGGCAAGAGACCTGGCCTTGCAGTTCGGGTTGGCAATGATGGTGCTGGTTAATCTGAAACAGACCGGGTTTGTCTTGTTTGTCTTTGCCGTCATCGGCGTACTGCTCGCCGGACTGATGGATTCCAAGATTCGGTTTTCCCGCCTTGTCAGGCTGGTTCCGTTAATGGCGCTCCCGGCCGCAGCTATTCATGTCATATGGATTTCCTACGTCGCCGCCGAACTTTCCGCGTATGAGCGCAATTTGCTTCCCTACGCGAACTGGAACATCAATCTGATCCCGCAAATTCTCCACCGGATGCTGATCGTGCTTTCCAGGAAAGGGGCGTATTTCACCCTGATGACGGTGGTGGTCATTTTCGCCGTAAGGGGGCTGTGGCGTCGCCGCGACGCCATGGACAGGCTGGCTGTCATCGTTGCTTCGGTCTTTCTCGGCTACAACGCTTTTCTGTTATTTATGTATGTGGCGGGATTCGGCGCCGACGATGCCAAAACCGTCACCTCATTTTGGCGCTACAACATGCATCTGGGGCCGTTGGGCATGGTCTTCGGCGCCTATGGCCTGGCGCGGCTGTGGCAAGACCGCTTGGCGTTAAGATTGGACGCGAAAAAATTCAGCGTCGCCGCCGTTGTTTTGGCTCTGGCCCTGCCGGTGGCGTTCTCCTCCAAGCTGCGGTTTGATCGTGAGCCTCCCAAGCCCCACTTTCTGGCGGTGGCGGCCCGATTGCCGGACCTGCTGCCCGAGGGATCGAGGTTTATCGTGCTTGACCCCAAAGGCTCCGGAGAGTCGGCGATGATGGTTCGCTACTTCCTGGGCCTGAAAAGGCGGATGGTCGGGTTCAACAGCGCCTATCACGGTCAGAGCCTTGATGATTTCCGTAAAATGCTGACCCCCGGTCAAAGCGATGCGATTATCATTCATTCCGTTGTCCCGGCGCTGCGTGAGGCGCTGGGCATGGAATTGGCGGACGACGCATCTTATTTGCTCGGCCCCGGAGATGGGGGCTGGCGGATTGATAAAACATGGTTATATCCGAGGGAAGATAGATAATTGCTTTGAATTATACATTAATGATACATTACGAAGCCTGGGGTTTCCTCATCATGATCGGCGTCCGCGCAAGTGAATAAAACTGTTCTCCTGGTTGACGATAACCGTCTTGCCCGCATGATGTTGAGTTCCGTCATTGCCGAGGCCAGGTCCAAGTGGTCGGTGGTCGAGGTCCATAATGCGGAAGACGCGCTGGAGCAGATAGAAGCGAAAACGGGGAATTTCGACGTAATTCTGGTGGATGTGGGGCTTCCGGGGATGGACGGCCTGGAGCTGGTGTCGAGGATTCGCAAGAACAATCAAACCACGGCGATTGCCGTGATTACCGCCAACATCCAAACCCCGGTTCGCGAAAGGGCCGAGGCAATGGGCGCCACGTTCATCGAAAAACCGCTTAAGGCGCAAGCCCTCTTTGAATTTTTTGAAAAGGTGGACGGTCGAGAATAAAGGTCATGATTAAACTAACGGAAATCCAGCAGGAAACTATTACCGAGTTGATGAATATAGCCGTCGGTCGGGCGGCTTCGTCGCTCAATCAGCTTGTTGATGAAGAAATCGGCCTGACCGTGCCCCGCGTCAGGTTTATCGAACGGGGCGATGTAAGTCGGCTTATCAACGAACACACCATTGACGGCGCCTGCGCCGTCACCCAGGAGTTTTCCGGCCCTTGCCCCGGCGAGGCGCTTTTAGTCTTTCCGGAGAAAAAAAGCCTTGAGTTGGTGCGCGCCATTATCGGCGAACTGGCGCCTGTTGAAAGCGCCTCCGAGCTGGAGCGCGACGCCTTGACGGAAGTAGGCAATGTCGTTCTTAACGCCTCCCTGGGGAGCCTCGCCAACCTTCTGGGCATGGAGATTGTCTGCGCTCTGCCTGAATATGTGAAGGGCGCCGGCGAATTCATCATTATGGGCCGGGAAACAGGCGCCGGCGGCAACGGCGACATGACGATGTTCATGGAAGTAAATTTCGAATTAAAACAGCGAAAAATCAACGGCTATATGATGTTCATTCTGGGCATGGACGCCGCCCGAAAGTTCATGGACTTTATTGACGGCTACATGGCAAAAGCCTTTTCTTCGTCAAGGCTTTAATCGCCTATGTCGATAATACCGGCGGCAATAATTATTGACCGCCGGCAGCCTCGGCGCTTTCCCCTCCTTACCAAGGAGGGGTTGGGGGAGGTTGCTGCCGATACCCTTAACGCCCGGCGCGTTGACCGGAATAAGCGCTATTTTATGAAACACAGAGGCTCAGAGACACAGAGGAGGATAGAGAGAAAAAAGAAAAAGCAGAAAGAAAACTTCGCTTAATCTTCTCTGCGCCTCTGTGCCTCTGTGGACAAAACACACAGGCCGATAATTCTCTCTTCAATACCCCCTCTAACTCCCCCTTGAAGCAAGGGGGAGAATTTTTCAGAGTCATTTTTTACGGCCATTGACATTAGATGCTCCCTGGATGCTTCGTCTTGCTTCGTCGCTTCGCTTCTCGCAATCCTCGCAAAGACGGCAAGACGTGGCCCACAGCGACCTTGAGCGGTTCAAATCAATCCTGACGCGCTAATTGCCTACGTCGATCAGATATTGAAGCCGGTCCTGGCGGTGAAGGAGCCGTATCCGGGACGCCAGTTGCGCCGCGTCCTGACTTCCCTGGGCGTCGGCTCCGGGCGGCGGGAAAGCCGCACCGGTTCGCTCAACAGGCAACCGGAGACCGCGTCCAGGCCGTCATCGCGCCCTCTGCCGCCCGGACGCCATTCCCGCATTTCGGCGATGAAAGGCGTGTCCCAGACGCAGCGGTGAGCATGCAGACGGCGGTCGGCGAGAACGGCGTCAAAGGCTTCGACTATGCGCGTATCCTTGGCTTGTTTCGAGGCGACTTCGATGACGGCGCAAGGCCGGCCGGCCTCCGCCAGTTCCTTACGCAGCAGGCCCGGCAGAAATCGTCCGATGCCGTTGGTCTCCAAAGTCACCGCCGGCAGGTAAAGATCATCCAGAAAGCTCACCACCCGGCGGCAGAGTTGCGTCGCTTCGGCGGCTTGTTCGGTTTTATCCGGATCATGTTCCAGGTAGAGAGCGCGGTGGAGCCAGTATTCGCCGTCCTCGTCGGTGAAGACGGCGGCGATGACGCTGGCGTCGCCTTTTTCCGGCGATCCGTAGGACGGATCCCACCAGCACGACGCTCTTACCAGACGCTTTCCGCCCAGGGTCAGAAGCGCCTCGTTGTTGCTTTCGTGGTAGACAAGCTCGGCGTCATAACAGCGCAGCAGGTCGGGGTCGAGACGACCGTCGGCAAGGTTTGCCGGCCTCAACATCATCTGGCTTTCAAACTTGTTAGGCCCTGTGCGGCGGCGGATGGCCTCTATCTTTTCCTCGCTGAAGCGCTCCGGCCAGCGGCTTTTGCCGCGCTCGTCCAGGATCGGCAACTCCAGCCTGACGAAGCCGTCGAGGAAGGGAGTTTCCTCGCCGGTCTCCGGCCTGCGCTCACGGCTGTAAATGGAATAGTAGGTATGGGGCGTGCCGATGATCAGTTTCAGGCCGCCCGGCGTCAGGACGTACTCGATCTCGTTCAGACGCTCCCGCAAATCAGCGCGTTTGGGCGGGGTGTCGCAGGTGTTGGGAACCTCTACGTCGTCACATATCACCACGTCGGCGCGTGATCCCGTAATATTGGCGCCGATGCCCTTGGCCAGCATGGAAGGATCGCGCAATTCCCCCGGGCGGTTGACGGTGAATTGGCCGCAAGCCCACTGATCGGCGCGCTCCGGCTTCAGCCCCCCGGTCAAGGGGTGGCGTTCGATGATGCGTTTGACATTCCGCACCATCTTTTCCGCCAACGCCAGATCGGCGGCTATGACCAGAATCCGGATATTCGGGTCGCGCATTATCAGCCACGCGCTGAAAAGGCCGACAAGAGTCGACTTGCCGGAATTGCGGAACGCCAGCAGCAATAATTCCAGATCATTCGCCGGCAGGCGGGCGGCCAGCCAGCGGGTTATGCGAACATGCAGCTTCGGCGTGGCCAGTCCCTGACGGTGATTCCATATCCAGACAAACTCCGGGAAATCAACGTCTTTCATTCCTCATCCTCCGGATGATTGTTGAGGGCGACCGCCGCCCTGGCGATAAGCGTGGAATTTTCATTTCGCATTTTTGTTTCCGGGTCCGTTCCTTCGGCCCAGACGGTCATCTTGATGAGATGCTCTATGTGGGCGAGAGCGGCCTTGCAGGCCGCCTGACGGGCGGCGAAATCTTTGGGACATTCCGGGGCGCCGGATGCCAGCGTCCGGTAGTCCGCCGCCGCCTTGGCGAGCAGGGAGGGAAATTCGACCGCCATTTTACGCCGGACGTAATCAAGATTCGTCACGGCTTTTTCGTCTGCGCAATTCATGATTTTACCTCCCTGCACAAGAAAACCCGCCTGGAGCGCACACACCTAAAGCGCAGGTGGCAAGCGTCAAGCGACATGATATGATTACGTTGGATTTATCGTGGAATGGTTGTGGGGGGCGTGTGATGGTTTTTCGAATCTTGGCTCTTGCCCTGTTCCTTGTTGTGCTTTCCGTGTCCGCCGGCGAGGCGGGCGATGCGGCGTCGGTTTTTCCCGCATCCGCCGGGGAGCAGGAGACCTTGACCTTTGATCCGGCGACCAGTTCCAGCCGATGCATCGGCAATCCGGTGACGCCGCTTTGCGCCGTGGAAACCTACGAAGCCTGTTATTTATGGGTTGACAAAAAAGTCTGTGCGGCCATGGGCATCGACCCGGCAACCTTCACATTCACGACCGGCGCGTACTTTAAATTGGGCATCTATCATTACCGGATCGAGACCCAGAAAGTCATCGATGCCGAAGATGTTGCCTTGGTGGCGAAAGACTTGGACAAGTCGAAGGTATCTCCCGGCGATGTGGTTATACAATTGCGATGGGAGAGTTGTGCGCCTGTGGACGCCTGTGTATTCGAGTCATTGCGACGGAAGGGTTGTGAGCCTGTAGCCTTATGTGCGATCATGCCAATGGACGACAACGACCGCGCCTTTGGCGAGGGATGCCCTCCGACCCAATGCGGGACAGAGAAAGACCCTCAGACCTACCTCGTGCGCGATATCGGCGGCAAGTGGCAGGTCGTGGGTTGGTACGCAGACAAGACTTTTCATGGCGAGTTTTGGGAGTGAAACCGACCGATTCGCGAGCGCCACCCCTTGGCGTCTTTTCGATCTTTGACCATATCCCGTCGAGCATCGCCCAGGGCGTCAAGAAGCGCACGGTTCGTCTTGGGGTTTAAGGCAAGTTGCCGGTAGGCCTCGAAGGTCTTGGGTCCCATATTTCCATCGGAAGGCACGGTTTCCGGCGTTACCTTGTTGATCGCGTTTTGGATTGCTTGGGCGCCATCATGGCGGCCATGGGCGAACATGGCGTCGGCGAAGGCGGTGGACGCCTTTTCATCGCCGATTCGCGATATATTGCTGCTTCCGGGGACTTTCTTGTCCACGGTGTGCAATACGTCGTCAAAATAGTGCCGGTAGACCTTTGCCCGATCATCCATGGAGAGCTGACCCGGTATGGCTCCCTTCTCGACGCCCGGCAGGGCGCCGGCCCCGATGGCGCGATCAAGAGCTTCTTGAGTGATGCCGCTGGCCGCTCCACTTCTTTGGTCGGTAGTAAGGCCACCCTCGGCGGCAAATATTTTCTTGTATGTGTTGGCCTCAACGGGAGATAGGTTATTCAACTTACCCACTGAGGCAGACCATTTTTCCAATTCGGTTTTTTTAGTTACATCGATCTCGCTCTGATCGGTATGGGGGCCGGCATCGGTGACAAACATCTCCGGGAAGTGCCTGGCTTTTTGGGCATCATCCAGCTTGTCGTAAACGGTTTTCTCGAAGCCTTTGGCCCGGGCCGGGTCGCGGTCGTTTAGTTGACGCATGAAGTCGCCGAACTCGCCTACCGCCTTATCGCCGTAATCGTTGATCGCCTGGGCCTGCAGGTTGGGCAGGTCGCCGTTGTCGGCGTATTTCAACATGCCGTCTATGGCGCGGCGGTTGGAAGCGTGATCCTCGGCGGGCAGGGCGGGCAGGGTGCGCGCACGCCACCATGGCGAGGCGGCGTCGGCCCGGGGCGAGGCATTATCCGCCATGATGTCTTTGACCTGATCATCAAGGCCGCCGCTTGCCAGTTGGTAACCCATGGTCGTAACGGTGGGACCGTCAACGTTGGCCTGGGCGTCTACCTTCAAGTCGTTGGCTTGCTGGAACGATTCCATGCCCCGCTTCAGGGAATCGCCGAAGGCGCCGGTGGATTCCGCCTGATCGAGGAAGCCCAGTTTACTCAACCCGCTTTCCATCCTGTTCACGTCGTCAGGCAGGTTGCGCCCGCTAACGCCGACCGAGTCGCTGAGGGAGAAGAGGCTGCTTTCACGCTTCTTGGGGCTTGGCGACAGGGTATCGTCCAACAGGTTGTAGCGGCTCGGCGTTTTAGAGCCGTCGTCGCCAAAACCAAGGCTGCCCATCAGGTCTTCAAGCAGATTGAACATGGCTGGTTTCCTTGAATTGCTTTCGTTGATTAGATATTGAGTCGTATCCGCCGGCCTTACGGCCAGTTGGCGTCATTGGCCGGGTTAAAGGCGGCGAGTTCGGCGGCGGTCATGGCGGCGATCTGTTCCTGCACGGCGGCGGACCTGTCAAGCACGGTGGCGACGAAGGCTTCGGCGACATCGAAGATGGTCTCCACCTGAGCCTTGCCTAATGTCAGCCTGACCCCGGCGTCGGTCATGAAGGTGCGGGAATAGCCGGCGCCTTTGCGCCCTCCCGCCGTCACCATGCCGTGCAGACGACCGATTGACGCGGCGTCGCACTTGATGCGGTTGCCGCCGATGACCGCGCCCTTGGTTATCCGCGCCTCGGCCTCGATTTTCACGGCATCGATTGCCGCTTTCCTGCTCTCGGTCAGAACGGCAACCTCGTATTCGGCCAGCCTGGCTTCGATCTCAACGGCGGTCGGCGGCGTGGAGCCATGTCGCCAGACTACGTTGGCGTCAAGCCATGATTGCAACGGGACCGCGCCGTCGTAATCGGCCAGAATATGAAGCCAGGCATTCGGCCAGTAGCGTTTTATTGTTTCGATCAGTTTGTGTTGCATGGTTCAACTCCCATCAATTACTTCAAGAACAAAGACGGCGGGAACGAAGGCGGTGTAGTCAGTCTGACCTTCTGCCGAGAAGGACGCTTGAGCATTATCGCCCATCAACACTTTTACGGTTTGGCTTCCGGTTGCCATGCCGACGGCGCCGTCAAGCGCTATGGCGGCGGCGATGTCAAAGGATATCTGCGTCGGTATGTTCATGTAGTAACCGGGGCCATACCCGCCACGAATTTTTGAGGAGCCTGTGGCATCGGAGACCATAACAGGTGAGTAAGAAGTTGATCCCGCCATGACATTAACGGCAAAATACTTCTTGCCGGCCACCTCCAGGCCTATTGTCACTGACGCATATGTGACTCCGGAAATCCGACTAAAATCCGCCTGTTCGCAGGTAAGCCTTAATATCCCCGCCGTCGGGATATTCACTTTGGCGGGCGACCCCGCGCCCAGGTCGGAACCGAGCGGCGATCCGCCGGAAACGCAGGGATCGAGAGATGAAGTGGCGGCATGAATAGTGCGATGAACGGCAACCAGCTTGCCGCCGCCGCCGGGCAGGTTGGTAAGCTGTGAACCGTCGCCGTCGGCGCGCAGCAGGGCGCCCGTCCCGCCGGCGGCCACGTCCTGCACCGCCGCGTTGCCCAGTCCCAAATTGGTCCGCGACGTCGCCGCATTCGCCACATCGGAGAGGTTATTGGCTTTTTGAAGATAGCGGCCGTCGGCATTGGCAATGGTAGGCACATTAGCCCCGGCCGTGCCGGTATTGACCGTGGCCGCCGATCCTAACCCGAGATTTGCCCGCGCTGTTGTTACGTTGGCGACATCCGACAAATTATTGGCGCCGATCATGTCGCCGTTGCCGGAACCGGAGGGGCCAATAAGCGAGACGCCGGGGAGCGGCCATGAACCGGCTGTTTTCGGTCCATAATAGGTGTGGTTGGTTGTGTCGAAATAAAAGTCGCCGTTTGCTCCCATGGCGTCTGCGGGAACTCCTGATCCGCCGAGTACGGTCTTCCCATCCAGCCCCGAGGGGCCTTGCGGTCCCTGGGGGCCGGCAGTGTCTCCGGCCGTGGGATCGCCGTTGGCGTCAAACGCCAGGAATTTGCCGGCTCGCGTCGCTTTGCCCGGAATCTCCATCGACGCGGCATGGTCGGTTACGGCGAGGCGCAGACAGCGGCCCACATCTTCGTTTATCTGCTGAACGCCGGCGGTCAGAATATCCAGTTCATCATTGATTACTTTTGCGCGGAATTCCCCTGATTCCTGGAAATCGGAGTTTCTTTGGATGGTTAGTTTCCGCCGCAAGGTAACCGTAACGCCGTTGGCCGGAGCGGTAACGAAGGTTACCGAGCCGCCGCCGGAATTACCGGCGCCGGTTACGGCGTAGTCGGCGGTCAACGTCTTGAGCGTGGTATTTTCATAGACTTCCACATCCCCATTTTGAAAGATGGGAAACGGGTAGGTGAACTGGGCTTGCACGCCGTTTCCCGCGTATTGAATGCGCGGCGAAACGGCGCCTATTTGTATATGGTCAGCCATTTTCATCTCCTGGGTTAATTTTAGAAGTTTCCGATCAAGGGAATGTTGCGGATGCTTTGCCGGAACAGCCCGTACATCCTGCGGGGCTTGTCGTAGGATTCCTGAAGCAGGTTCAACCGCCGGCTGTTTGATATTTTTCTTCCGATGTCGTCGACTTGCCGGTTTGACGCGGCGCGGTTATCGTTGATGGCCTCCTCCGTTTGTTTTCGAAGCCCATCGAGGACAGCCTTGGATGATCCGTCGGTCGAAACGATTCCTTGCGCCCCGAAACGCGCCCTTTGCGTCGCCAGTTCTTTGCGCAAATCCGCACGATTTAATTCTTCGGTTTTTTGCTGCGCCTGCTGAATTCTCTGAATGCCGGTTCGGACATTTTCAGCCTCCATTTTATTTTGTTCCCTGGCTATTTTTCTGCTGTTCGTTACATCAAAGACGCTAAGCGCCTGATTGCCGAATCCACCCATTTGACGCGCTCCTTCAGGTAGTGCTGTTTGAGAAATGTGAGATTGATCCGAAGATCAGTCAGACGTTCAGTTTGATTTCCGTCATCACCGCAAGCAGGGTGAAGGGAAGCGGCGCATCCTGTTGAATGCGCCATATAGATTCCACGGCGTCCTTCTTCCATCCCAGAACGCGCACCGCCTTGTCGCCGGTAAAGGCCTGCGGCGGCGCATCGAGAACGTTTTCGCCGAATCGTTTGAACGGCACGTCGATGAAACCCGATCCGGCGTCAAGGCGCAAAGCGGACGAATCATGCAGGCGAAAGGTAATCTCAACCGGACGCAGCTTGCCGCCTTGCGCATCGCCGCCTCCCGGTTGCGCCGCCGGCGGCAGAGGCTCAATAACGTGCGAAAAGCCGAGGCCGATCTGGACGGCAAAGGCCGGTTCGGCCAATTCGACGGCGCCGTTGGCGACAACCTTGTCAGGGCGCACCGCGCCGTCGGCCAGAATTTTTACCGTGGCCCCTTCCAGGTGGTTCAGCCCGCTCCATATGGTTTTTCCGTTGACGTCCGTACCGCCAAGGCCGGAATCCACATTAAAGGCCGGATCGAATATCTCGACATAGAAGCCGCCGGCGCGCTCAACCAGCACATAACAATCTTCGCCGATGGCGACGACGGACTTGATCGATCCGGCGGTTTCCTGAAGACACCACGCATTGACTTCCTCGGCGCGATATATTGTTAACGTCGCCAGCGAGCCGTTGCGCATAACCAGGTGGTGCAGGCGCCGTGATTTTTGGAAATCCTGGTCCACCGGGTCATCGATCATATGCTGCGCAAGCATGGCTAAATCCGTGGATTGGTAGGCCTGCTCGCCGTCATAATAAAGAAACTCGCGCAATTCAGCCCCGCTGCGGGGGATGAACAAAGTCGCGCCGTCAACATCCCTGGGAGGCACGGTGCGATCCACCGGAGAGCCGATGCGCGTCTGGCGATGCAGTTGTACGCTGCCCGGAGTTATCGGTTCGCCGGCTACCTTCCATTCGGACCCGGAGGTGAATACCTGGAGGTGGCGACTGGAAAATACCGCTCGTATGGCGTTGACCTGATCCGAAAGAATCGCAAATTCAATGCTTTCATCGTCAAGACCGGCGCCGAGATCAAAGTTGAACAAGTCCGAAGACTTGGACAGCCACAGCCGGTTGGGCAGATCGCGTGAGCCGCCGATAACCAGTCGGTCCTGGTGAAAACTCACCGTGGCCGGCCATCCGCGCAGGTCTGAAAATGACTGTTCTTCCCAGTCCTTGACGGCGGCGGTCGAAAGCAGGGTCTCCTTGACGGCGGCCTGAACCTGGGTCGCGGAAACATAACTTGTAACGGCCACTTCCTTGTTTTCCAGGCGAAGACGCTTGCCTGCGTGTCCGGTCTGGAAAACGTTCCGGGAAGCGGTGATGGTAATGGAGCCGGTCGTGGCGCTCGGCGTCAGCGTCACGGCGTCGTCGGCAAACTTGTGATGAGGCTGGAAAATCTTGCCGTTTTTTTCAAAAAATTCCCAGTCCAGAATACTCCAGCCGGCATCGGACAAACGGGTGATCTTTTTCGGCGCCGTGTCCGGATGGACAATGAACAAAGTATCGGCGGATTGAATCCAGGAAATTTGTCCGACCTGCTGGAGAGACCACGGCGCCGTAAAATCGGCCACTTTCACGCCGTCACGATAGACGTCGATATGCTGGTCGCTGAAGGCCAGCAGATAGACCTGTTCGGTGTTGAACTCAAAGGCGACAAGGCGACCGTTGCCCCGCGCCGCATCAATCAACCGCAACCCTGACCTGCGGCTTACCCCTCCTGTCGGATGGATAAAAACATTCCGCAGCTTCATCATGCCGTTGTCATAGGCCCGAAGATCGCCCCGTCCGAGAAGGTTCGTCGAAATTTCTCCGCCGGTGAAACTGTTTTTATGGATTTGGATGCGGGACATTATTTTCTTACCTCCGTCAGGGTGAAATCTTCGATGCGCCCTGTCGTCGCCTGTTGAGAATCGATCATCTTGGCGCGACGGAATTCCTCTTCGGCCCGGCTGTACAGGCTTTCCGATCTCGACGTTGATTCGGTTACCGGAATGGCGAATTCGGCGGACAGTCGCGCAATCAGGGCCTGGTTGAAGTAAGGGGGAAACTCGCTTTCGTCCGGCCGGAAAATATAGGTGAGCACCACCCCGTCGGTATCGGTGTGAAGTTTGCGCTCGGCGATTCGATAGACGATGCCGCGTCCCCTGCCGATGACGCCGGCGGACAAGACCCTCAGGAAGTCGGCCGGCAGTTGATAAGCGAAAGCGTAATCCGCCACCGGCTTGGCCAACAGCTTGGCCAGCGTCGTCTGAGCGGTGGCGAAACTCCAGGGATGGGCGGAAAGAAGCCCGTCGCGCACGGACGGAAACAGGTTGGCCGCCACTTCCGCCTCGGCGGTTCCTTCATCAAATGAAGTGATCGTATTGGCGCCGATTTTCAAAAGCGCCCGCGAACACAAGGCAATACTGCTGAGAGTCATTACCATTCTCCTTGTTTTTTGCTCATTCCACATTGTTGTAGAATTTGTGGTTGCCGATCACGACGCAGGGCATAAGGCCGCCCGCCCACGGCGGGGTCACGCTCTTGGCGTGGTAGTGGGTGGCGCCTCCCGTCGGGTCCTTGAGAACCCCGGCGACGGCGCGCCGCGCAATCCGCACGCAACAGGCAAAGACCTCGTTGCCCTGATCGATGGTTTCGATCTTGTCGCGGTTGGGGTCATTCTCGTTCCAGCACGAAAACTGCCAGGGCCGGCGGCAAACGGCGGCGACCGAGTCGCCCCACCAGTAGCCGTTGCGGTCCTTCGCCCTGCGGACGCGGTTGATAATCACGGAAGCGACCGCTTCCTTGCCGCGAACGTGTTCGCCGCGAGCCTCCCCGAACAGGGTGCGGGCAAGGGCGTCAACCTCCGGGTTAAGAGGGACGCGGGTATTGTGGTTACTTTTTTGGGGTTCCTGAACGCTCATAACCCGCCTCCATGGCCGGCGGAACCCAGTTTGTCCTCGATGCGGATCAGGTGGCTGGTCAGGCGTTGCTCCACTTCTTTCAGATAGCCGAGGGAGGCGTACGACTTGGCCACCTCCAGCTTGTAGGCGGAAAGGCTTTCCCGCAGGCGGGCCATGCCGTTTTCGCAGCTATAGCGCACGGCGTCGCTTTCATCGCCGGCGTCCTGGCGGTTTCGCCAGTTCAGCCAGAACAAGCCGGCCAGGGCCGGCAATTCAACCGCCGTGATCCACCAGATTACGTCAATGGTCCATGTGTCGTGCATGGTCGGTTCTCCCTTGCCTAGAGGTAAATAAAACGCCCTTTTGGGGGCGCGTCAGGTTTGTCGGATTGGTCAAAAAGAAAGCCCCGGACGGGGCTTGGGGGCGGCTATGCTCGCTGGAAGGGGCAGATGGCGACCTTTTTGCACACAACCCGCTCTAAGCGAACAACGATCAAGATCGTCATGACCAGTTTGGTCTGTAATATAAGGTGGTTTTTATGGCTTGAGCGGCTATGTACGCATGACGGTAAAAAGGCCAAAATCAAGAGCTACCCTACTCCGAAAACGCAAAAATTCGGGATATTCAAGAGAGGATAAGCAACAATGGTTGCGGCGATTATGTAAAAACGACCATGCGAAATAATTTTTGAAGGCGACCGGATTGCTAAAATATCTATATTAAGTATTTTGTGGGTTGATAAGTAGGTTTATTAATTCTTCAAATTTTGGAATAAAAAGATGAGAAATGTATGCTTGTGGAATGCGAAGTTTTAAAGCTATGGAATAATCATCAATTTGGCTCTTGTCTCTTTCAGCTTTAAATTTCTTTCTGTTTTCTTCTGGACATAAAGCACCTAATGCCATCCAAAAACATTTTATTTCCGAAGTCATTTGGGGAGAGTGCTCTTTTGTATTTGGAGCTATAAACTCAGACAATAGTCTCTCAAAGGCATCCCCGGTATCTGTTGCTTCTAATGGGCTATCAAAAATATGCATTAATTCTTTAACAAAAACAAAGCGTTCTTCGCATCTATTAAGTCCTTCTCGCGGAAGGACAATAAGATGGCATCCAAACTGCTGAACTAACGGGTGACTTTTATTACGCCCAGAAAGATAAAACCCTCGGCATAATTCAACATTTAATGCTGTTTTTGCAACACGCAACGACGGGACACCGGCGAGTTCCTTGACTTTGTCGCGAATGTTATTTCTGTGAATATGGGGCGTTAACGTTTGGCAAAAATCGTAAAGTCTACTATAGCTCATAGTTAACGACTAACAATCGTTGAAGTCATCAACGTTATCAAAGTCACCAGCCTCAACCTGAGCAATTGCCTTATTTATTTCTTGAGCCACCTCTTCCGCTGTGGCGTCCCTTTTGCTGCCAGGAAACAACTTAATATTGGCAACATAAAGGGCATCCTCATCAAAGAGGCGATGCCTTGCCAGTTCAAGTTGTGTTGCCATTTTCTACCTCCAAAGAGCCTCTGCCGCCTTCTTTACAATTTTGGCTCGACCTATTACTCAATTAAACTTCCAGCGCACACCCTCGCGCCAAACCTTCCACTTTCGGTCAGCCCAAACAGCTTCCCGATCAACCCTTCAGCTTCACCATAGCCAGTTTGGCGACAACAACGACACCTCAACCACACCAAGGAACGCCACTCCTCTTAGCCATCTGAACGCATATCCCGCTTGATTAGGGTCGGAGCATACAAGCAGATTATATAACAAATGATTACATTGCCAAAGAAAACGATTGGCACACACTTGGAACTCTATCCCAATCCCCTATGAATGCAATGGAAAAAAATTCACCCGGTCATACATTTGCAAAATAGATATGTCAAAAATGTATACATCAAATTATTTCCCAGTCAGACAAATAGGACGTTAACGGCTGATTTGCAATTCCGTTCGATTTTAAAATGCGTCACTTTACAAAACCCTCATCAGCTTTTGGCGCCGGCCAGTTGCGCCGGGAGTTCCTCCCAGTTTTCGCCGGAAAGCATCAGGCAACTGACGCCGTCGGGCCGGGTCATGATGATGGTGAAGGTTCCGGCCTTGGAGGCGAACACCTCAATCACGGAACCGTTGGAAGCCAGACCCATGGCGACGGGCGCTTCGGAGAAGTCCTTTTCAAGCCGGAACAGGGCGTCGCTGCGTTCGCCGCACGCCGTCTGCGCCTGCGCGGGTGACGGAGACGCGCTCTGCCAAAGAAGCAAAGCGCTAAGTAAAACAATGATATATCTGACCATTACATCCTCCTGATACATCAACTCAAAACAAAAAGGCCGTCACGAAGGACGGCCTGAATATAATAATTTGAATAAAATTGCAGCTAATTCAAGAGTACGGTCGCCCTTCAAGGCAATATATAGTATAAAACAAAATCGTTAAGATTTCAATAACAACAAAATGGTTCACTGTAATTTGATATTTACTTATATTTAGTTAATTTTATTTAAAATTTTAGTAAAATTATTGTCGCGGAGTTCATGTGTCTCTTGATAACAAGCAAAAGCTTTTATATGGCTTGATCATATGATATACAATCACGGTTAGAGAATAGATCGGCACCCTGCTTTTGTTTGTATGCGGTAAATTATAAGGAACAGTACCATGAGCAAGAAACTAAATGAAACGACGGGCAAGAAGGCTGCGAGCAATGCTGGCAAAACGCTACGCGATCCGCGTTCCTCTACAGCGGCAAAGTCCGCTGCTGCTTCTGCTTTGACGCAAGTCGTTAAGAAGAAATAAGTGTAGTACGTTTTAACACAGCAATGGTGGGTATCACAATTACCCCCGTTGCTTGTGCTTCTTCTCCTATATCTGCCACATTCGCTGCCAGCGCGATGACGTCTTTGTCGTCCTGCACTATAAATCCAACTGAATAACAGCGGCAGAAGTCACGTTGCGTAGCTTTATCAAGCAGCATCCATTCGTTGGTAGGCTGGCGACTGTCAGCCCATTCAACTAATATTGCTTCCTTGCCAAGAGTGCTATTGTTATCCATTAGCTCTTACACCAATTCGTTTTTCATAGGTTAGTGTCACCGCCGGGCTTGACCCGGCGGCCCACGTCTTTTTAGGTCCATGGCGAAAGTCGTGGATGCGCGGATCAAGTCCGCGCATGACGATTGAGGTAGGCGATCACAACCTGATTATTTGTCTTCATGAATAGGGAACCGCATGGAAAACCCGCCATGAGAATCGTTTAAATGGGGTAGGCCACTAATATTGGCTATTGTCATTCGGAATCGGCAAGGTCGTCGTTGATCATCCGCCCGGTGGCGTCATAGCGGGCCTTTGCCGCGCCGTAGAGTTTGTCAAAGCCGTCCTTGATCTTGTTTCGATAGGCTTCATGCTGGGGGTGGGTGGTCTTCAAATAGCGTTCGTCCCTCATCAGGTCGCGCAGCGCCTTTTCGGTCAGCGGGTCGGGAAACTTGAACATTTGAAACTCCATATGTCTGGGAAAAAACGCCTCCGTGGGCATTTTCCCACGGAGGCGCAGGTAAAAGAGAGGCTTAGTCGGTATCGACGGCGCCGACGGCGGTCATATCGGCGACGTCAACGACGCCCGCCGCGTTGGATTTGACCAGAAAGATGCCGGCGCCGGGCGCGCCGTCGGTATCAACGTTGGCCATGATCATGTCGCCGACGCGCAACATGTCGGAGGCGCTGTTGAAATAACCGGCGGTATCGACGTCCGCCGCCGGATCGACGGTCGCGTAATGCCACAGCGTAAAGCCGTTGGCGTAGGCGATAACGCTGAGATTCCTGGATTGGTAAGCCATGATTAAGGCCCTCCCTAGGCTTCAAGACAGCGCATGGAAACGATGCCCGACGTGTCGAGCAGCACGGATCCCTGGCTCATCATGTTGTTGATAAAGTGAGCGGCCCTGTCGCCGTGCCAGGAGACGTCGGATTTGACCTCCGCGCCGATGGCGTGAGCGACGGCCGTCTTGTGGTACCAGTAGCAATAGCGGACGCCGGCGGTCTTGGTGAGGTTCGAGTGTGGCATCCACAGGGTTCCCAGCCAACGCTTGGCCTGGGTGCCCTTCCACGGCAGTTCATCGGCGCCGATGTAGTCGGCGTTGGCGAACTCCAGGATGCCGAGCAGATCGCTCCACTGCTTCCAGCCGACAACGGCGTAACGCTCGCCGTCATCGGGAACATCGGCCTCGCCCAGCAGTTCAAACGCGCCTAAAACCTTGGCTTTGGTCAGGCCGTCGGTTCCGGCGCCGGAATAGTTGGTGGCGGTGTCCAGTTGAGAGATGATCAGCTCGTCGGTCTTGCGGCCCAGGGCGTAGGCGCCGGCCTTGGCGACCACCATCCGCTCATTGATGTTTGACTTCAGTTCGTCAAGTTCATCGACCCAGTCGCCGGCGTAATAGTCATAGACCGGACATTCCACCGGCGTGTGATCGACATTCATCACCGGCACCTTGCCGTGACGGGCCTTGGTCGAGGCCGTTCCCTTGCCCACCTTCTGGAAGGTGGTGGATGAGCCGATGACCTTGTCCTTGGTCCTGACCGTGTTGCGCAATTTGCTGCCCATCTGCTGGTATTGCAGGTGGACGTCGGCCTGGAAGTTCTTGATGAACGACAGATCGACAGTTGTCGACATGAGGCATTCTCCTTGTTTGCATGGTTGAATTTGAGGTTGGCGAGCGGCGACGCCCCCAGGGATCGGTTACGGCTGCCCGCCGTCCCATGAAGACGTCAAAAAGCCGCCGGGCCGGAGAGCGGGAATACGTCCTGCTCTCATGGTTCTCCGGCGGGAAAATTTGTGAAAAACATTTCCAACGCTTCGATGTAGCGCTTCATATCGTGGTCGCTTACCGGATGGCGGCGCCTGCCGATGCGGATGGCCGGGGCCGGGTGGCGATAAGTGAGTCGGGAAACAGGAGTAAGCGGCACGCCGTCGGCGCCGTTGACGTAGCGTCGGATATCCACCTGATGGTCGTTCAATATCCCGGCGAGGCCGGCGAAGCCGGGCTTGGGCGCGCCGAAGGTGACCAGCGCGTAGGGCGCCCGACCGGCGGCGCAAAGCTTGGCCGCTACAATGGCGGCCTCGGCGCCGCCCTTGGAGTGACCGGCCACATAGATCGGCAGTCCCTGGTAGGCGTAAAGATCGCGCAGGATGTGCGGCCATGCTCCGTTGACGCCTTTCAGCCAACCGGCATGACACCAGCCGACGCCACAGCACCACCAGGGCATAACCCGCATGTTGTCCAGCCAGTCCTCTTTGTCCTCGGTGCCGCGCAAGGCCAGGGCCACGCCGTCGCTGAACGGGCGGACCACCCATTCCACCTCGTCGACGACGCGATCAGGATCGGCATAAGCCTGCAACACCAGATGCGCCAGCGGGAGGGCGATCATGGCGCCAACGCCTTGACGGCGGCCCCGGCGACGGTCCCTGCGGTCCTGGCGGCGGCGTCCGCCGCTATTTTCTGCCCCTCGAACGCCCGGATGTCCCAGGCCTGGTAATGGATTTCAGAACCATCAGGCGCAACGACGCTAAGATTGATGATGCCCCTTTCCTTGCCGTCTTTCATGCTGACTTCGCAGATTACCCCCGGACTTGATCCGGGGGCCGGGCAGCGGGCGAACGAAATCTCCGTCACGCCGTAGGAACAGCCGGCAAGAAAAACAGCGGCGAGGACCAGGCCGCAGACGCGGTTTTGCATTGGTGATGCTCCATAAAAAAAGCCCCTTGCGGGGCGGGAAAGAATGATGGAACGGTGGCGGCGATCAGTAGAAAGACACAAGATCGACCAGATAATGGGCAACGATGCCCGGCGCCTTCCCCTCCTTACGAAAAAGGGGTCAAGAGGAAGTTGCCGCCGATACTGTTTTATCAACCACAGAGGCTCAGAGACACAGAGGAGGATGGAAAAAAGCAGGAAGAAGACTTCGCTTGATCTTCTCTGCGCCTCTGTGCCTCTGTGTCAAAACACACTGAGTTGATCCGGCCATCCACGTCTTTTTACCGGGGAATGGACAGGTAGACAGACGTGGATGCCCGTGACAAGCACGGGCATGACGATAATGGATGGGCAATGAAGCTCCGACGGGGAGAACCGAATGACCCTGTTGCGCAATGGCGGCAATTCGTAACGAAAGCGATTCCAGTCAATCCTGACGCGCTAACGCTTGGCTACCTCTACGCACATAATTTCGGATCGAACCACAGGACGTTCGAGTTCAAGAGTTATAACGGGGTTGCGTTCTCCATCCTTCATTTTTCGGCGGATGTCGCTAAGCCCGCTTTCCAGCAATTTCTCTCCCTCAGCCATACATTCGGCTTTAGTCGGAAATCTCGGATCGCCGATATCGGCTTTCTCCGGGGGCAGATTGAACATAATGATCAGCAGCCATTCCATGTCGTTCACCATAAATTATTTCTTTTTTCTCTCCGGGCGCCATTCGGCGGCCAAACGCTCCGCCTCGGCAATCTGTTGGGGAGACATTCGCTTGGTGAAGTCGGGCAAAGAGATGTCGTGGTATGTCTTTGTTTCCCCCGGCGTGTTTTTTAATTGCTCTCTTTTTTGGTCGGCGAGCAAAAACCATTTATAAGCCTGCACCGGGTCTTTGTCGGTTCCCTTGCCGAAAAAGCACATTATAGACAATGCCAGTTGGGCAATAACGTTGTCGCGTTCGGCGCTGATTTTCATCAATCGGTATCCCTCTTGCGCATTTACGGCGCCGTTAAGGCCTTTCAAGTGGATGTCTGCCAAAATCATAGGGGAATCGTCGAGGCCTCCTTCCGTAGCGGCGTTCAACCACTTTACGGCTTCGCCTACGTCTTTCGCCACGCCATCCCCATGATAATACATTATCCCCAGGCGTTCCTGGGCGGGCGCAAGTCCGTGAAGGGCGGCTTTTTCGATCCATTTGCCGGTTTCCTCATGCTCGACGGCAAATCTTTTATCTTTTAGAATCAACAATTCCAGACAGAATTGGGCGGTCGGGTTGTCGCTCTCGGCGTCCCGGCGCAACCATTGAATGGCCTCGTCGTTAACAAATTCCGGGTTTTTAGAGTAAAGGCGAGTTAATAGATAACAGGCGTCCGGGTAGTTAAGTTTGACGGCTTCACGGAGATATTGCTCCGCCTTATGAAGGTCCTTGGGCAATCCCCTGCCGTAAAAATGAAACCAACTGAGGCCATAAATGGATTCAGCATCGCCGAGGGCGGCCGCCTTCGTTGTCCATTTTGCCGACTCTTCCATGTCAACGGCGACACCTTCGCCGCGTGAATATATCAAGGATAGATTATAAATTGAATCAACGTAATCTTTTTCGGCGGCTCTTTTATACCATTTGATGGCCTGTTGGATGTCTTGTTTAACGCCCAGGCCTTTCTGGTATATGTTGCCCAGGCGATGCTGGGAGTTGGCGTGGCCCTGCTCGGCAAGGGGGAGGAATTCTTTCAAAGCCGTCGCATAATCGCCGGCATCATACGCGGCCATGCCGGGTTCAATGTCAGCGGCGAAGATGCCGCCCGCGCCAAGAATAATCACGAAGGCAACGGCTGAGATCAGGCGCTTTAAGGTGCGTCTCATTACGATAGTGAACTAATGTTTTCTGCGTCATTTACTATTTTGCCGACTCTTAGCAAAAATCATTCCTGTTATTAACAATTCCGCACGAATACGTGCTTTTGCTTCACCAACATGATTCGCTAAGCTTTTAATTGCAAAAAGAGCATTGCTCATTGATGAGGTCGTAGCTATTTCCGTCGTTTGTTGCAGAACCAAATCATCTAATGATTTTTCTTCGTCAAGAAGTCCAAGTGTTTTCTGAAGATTTGAGGCTATGTTCTGATATCTAAGAAATAAATCAGCTTCTTTACATGCTGCTTTTGCGCGGGAAAAAGTTGACTGAAAGTCAGGGCCAAAATCCTTAAACATAGATTTATGATTGATCGGCAATTGGGGGGGAATCTTACTCGCTTTTGTATCGGCGTTTGTTAAAATTTCTGTTTGAATATCCTTAATAAATTCATCAAACAAAGAAAGCCCCTTCTCCGCAGGGGCTACTACGTCTCGCTTAAATGAATCCAACGCATAATCCCGACGCATCGCGGCGTCCCGCTCTTCTTTTGCTAGGCGGTTGTATCTGTGATTGACAAATAGCTGTATTACAAGAATTATAAAAGCAACAACTGGTGGTATGTAAGCGCTAATGCTCTGCTGTCCCAGACATGAAATTGGCTCGTCCATTAAATGCCCACTCATGACTTGGCCGAAGGTGGCAGTGCTGTACCATCGGCCGCAGCGAAGTCTATATTATCTGCTATTGTCTCTAGCACTCGGTTTTGCGCATCAAATCCGTACTTCTTTTTGAAACCTTCAAGTCCCAGTTTTTTTACGCTCTCGCCAAGCATCCCTAACACAAAAGAAGAAGTAACAGTGGGTACTTTAAATTTAATAGTTATATGATCTGGTGTTAGTTCCAATTTATCCAAATCATATTTTAGTCGAGCACGAACACCCGTCGTTTTTCCGGATAGAATTTTGGACTCGTCTTCGATTTCTAGCACTATGACATGCTCAACCATGTTGAATTTTCCTACATATACTTCGTTTAGGAGTGAGATTTTTCGAGATATTCATCATTCAGTTCAAACCGAACAGTTAAGACAGTTCCAGGGAACTTATAATTTCCTAAATTGTATACCGCCTTCCCAGATGGAGGCTTTTTGAGGTCATTTTCCTTATTAAAGGCAAGAGACCAGAACCCTTTGGCGTCCTTCTTCGGAGCGATGCCATCCACTTTAATATATGTATTACCTGATAAAATAACCAATTGAGAGGGCAGCACTCCATTAAGGGAGACCTCCTCTTCTTTCCGGTGACCAAATTTAACAAAGAAATTAATAAGCTCCATAAATCCTCGCCCTCCCGCTTGCTTAAAACGGCTTACTCCATCCTGAAGCGCATAAAGGGTCCACAGGTCTTTTTTCTCCCAATTACTCCTGAGAGACTTGTTATGACTTTTTATTAAATTATTAATTTGATCTCGTGTATGGTTCGGACACGTTTTATTCAAGCTTTCGAAGATACTGCTTCCTACGCTTACGACTGAGAAGTGGCATGTATATCGGTCTTGATTTCCCACTTTCCGTTTTGTCATATACCCCGCGATGTGAGCTTCGCCACTTGCGCCGGAAATAAGGCCACCTGTAGTTTTATCCTCTGTCCCTGGACGACTATGGATAATTGCATTATCCAATACTTCTGCAGTCATCTTTGATAGATAATCGCTGCCATCGGCAGTAAGAGTCCACTCTACTTTTGATAGCCAATTATTAACGCTATCTGTAAAGCGTCGTGCTGTCAGTGCGTGGGGCGTTTGGAGAGTTGAGTGCTCCCCACAAATTGATTCCAATTCAAATGGCCAAATATCTTCCGGATAACTTTCTTCTTTTAATTCTTCAAGGTTAAGTTTTTCGGAAAGCTTGGTGGCCTTTAAGACTTCATGTAGGGATTTTGTACATGTGGCTGAGATTATCCATTTTGGATTAAAATTTTTAGCCATCAGAGCCAAAATCATATAGGGAGCCATATCCAAGCATGTTTTTTCTTCAAAATTTAACGTGAGCGTCTTTGTTGTGCATTCGTGCCTTATTATTTCTGATAATTTTTTCAATGTTGAGGTGGGGTCTTCAAAGAAATTTAACTGAGATACATTGCATGCACGGTCAGTGTATCGTTCGCTTTGCTTTATCCAGATGTCTTTTCGCTTAGGCAAAAGGCCATCTAAAAGGATAGACCCTGCAAAGCCGCTTTGCTCAATTTTTATACTTTTTTTGCCCGATTTTTTCATTTTTCGCCAAATCTTCTTTGTATGTCTACGTTTGCACTGATCTGCACACTCTCTTGAATTATGTTGCGGCCCCCTTCCTTCAGATACTTTCATGGCAGTTTTAATCTCTCTGGTCTCGGCGTCGGTTGCTTTGGTCGTGCCATCTACCGATAGTCTATCAGAGCTAATACTGCCCGACTAGGCGTATTGATATGCGTATTGATATGGGGGCGCCGGCACCCGAAAGCCGACGCCCCCGGCGAGGAGGAGCTGCGGAAAAGGGGAACGCGCTCACCCCTCGTTTGGAAACAGACGCTTGAAGCCATGCTGCACTTTTTCGACGAAAGCGGGATCGTGGTCCCGCCAATAGCGGGGGTCGCGCATCATTTCCTTGATGCCGGCTTCGCTTGTCACCCCGCCGGCCGTGTCGCCGCCGCGACCGATTTCCGGTTCGCCGTTGGTCATCATCCGGTGCAGGTTGAGCACCCCTTCGTAAGAAGTGGAAAGGGGGCCGAAAACTTCCGGCGCCAGGTTTTTTTCGCCCCATTTGCCGATCTGACGCGCCGTTTCCCGCCATTTATTTTCGCCTCCGAATTTCTCCGACAGGCGATCGACCTCTTTTTGCGCCTCGAATTTGGCGGCGATTTCAACGGCCAGGGGCATCATTCTTTCCCCGGCCAGATCATAGACGGTCTGCACCTGTTCGTTGGTAAAGCCCGCCTTGTGAAGACAGGCGTTCACGCTGCGGTCAGGCGTTATCATTTCGTTGGGCGCCTTGATCTCGTAGCCGTCGGGGCTTTCGGGTATATTCAACCCGCCATGACTCCCCAGTTTCCGCTCCAGTTCCAGGTATGACTTGATCATTGCCTCGGTGCGGACTTCGCCCCGTTCTTCATCCCAGAACTTTTCCGGAAGCGTTTGCGGGCGCAGGGAAACGGGAGCGCCGCCTGCTTCCGCGTCCGCCGCTGCGGCCTCGCCGTTGTCCGCTTCGCCGTTACCGGCTTTTACGGGGGCCGCCTCGATAAGGCTCTCGCTCATTTGTGTCTCCATTGTTTGGTCTGTGGTGAGGACGTTGTTTAGCTGTCGTGAGCATTGCCCCGGCCTCGTTCGACCAGGGCGATAATGTGAGCAACCAGTTGGCGCTGTCCCTCGATATGGCGCAGGAAGGCGTCGGCGGCGTTAGGCCCCAAGGCCCGCTTCAGAGTCAGCGAACGCAGGTATTCGAGAACCTGCTCGCCGGCCCGCTCCCGGAAGCACTTGGCAAAGGCCACGGCCAGTTCCATATCCGGCTTCAGCAGTTCGCCGTCCGATGAAGCGGAGGCTTCATCGAACCAGGCCCAGCCGGTTTCATGGCCGGTCATGGCCGGACTCCATCAATGCCCCTGATGATATCAGGCAACGCCGACAAGGCATTTTCCAGGAAGGCCGGGTTAATTCCGTCGACGGGCATTGCGCGGATCAACTCGTTCGGCACGCCATAGGCGCGTCCCAGCCAGCGGACAGCCGCCGCCTGATCGATGACGGCCATCGCCTCCGGCCCCATCGACCGGATCGTCTCCAGCCACATGACGGTATTCCGGGCCTCCTGTTGAGCCTGATGGCGGGCCAACGGCGATTTGTATTCCAGTTCAACATACCGGCCGTCGATACGGAATTTTTCAACTTCGCCCCGACGGCTGAGAATGGCGAGGGCGCGCTTGACCAACGGCGTCAGCAGTTCCGATTGCAGCCGTCCGTATGTCGCGCCGAGGATGCGCGCCATTTCGGAGGCCCGCTCGATTACCTCGGTGGCGGTCATCTTCGGGCCGGCGACCTGGCCCAGCTTGTCGGCGAGCAACGCCCGGCGGATGCTGCTCCGCAAATCATCAAGAATGATCTGGGACAAATCGAACTTTCCGGGAGACTCCAGCGGCGTCAAGCCCTTGGAGCCGACCGCCTTGGGGATGATCGTTCCCGGCGTCAGCTTGATGGTGGCCGGATTGAGAACGCCGTCGTCGTCGCACAGCCAGACGCCGGTCACCGCGATGGAAGCGTTTTTCAGGATCAGCTCCACCACCTTGTTGGCGGTTTTGATATCGGGCAGAACCTTCATCACCGGCGAACGTCCGTACACTTCGCCCGGCGCCTTCAGCCAGCGGAAGTTGATGAAGGGAGACATCTCAAAATGGCCCTCCTTGAGCACGGTTATGTCGCCGATATGGGGCGAGGCGTTCTCCAGCACCGCCAGATAGGCATAGCCCTGCTCCTGGCTGATGACCGCCTCAATGACCGGAAAGCGAATATCGGAGTCCTTGCCTGCCGTGCGTAAAACCTCATCGGGCAGGTCGGTCTTGGGAAAGCGGGCGCGAAGTTGCGATATCGACATCTCGCTTCGCCGGAAGGTGTTGTCCAGTCCGCCGAACGGCCCTTCCTCAAGAATAACCTGGGCCAGAGGCACTGCGGTAAACCGGAAAGCCGAGGGTTCGCCCACCGACGCTTCTTCAAGCATCAGCGACGCGGTTCCCGCCGTCGCCAGATCGAGATAGCATTGGTGCATTTCAACCGCGAAGTTGGAAAGATCAAGGTGCGACTGCAATATCGAGGCGGTCGTTTCCAGATCGGCGGCCAATCCTTCACGTTCTTCGGCGGGGGTGTCCGTTCCGGCGGCAAGCCCGAACCATCTCGACCACGGAGGCGTCAACTGGGACAGCAGGCTGGCCGCCAGTTGATCCACTGCGTCCGGCGCCGTTCCGTCAAATAATTTGTCGGTCTTCTTTTCTCCGGGTTGGCCGGAACGGATAAATCCGTCCCGTTGCGGCAGGGCGTAATCGTAACATTCCTGCCAATGGGCTTCCCATGTTGAACGCCGCTCTTTGGCCCGGCGGAATCGTTCGACAACGTCTTTGGGAGTAATCTTTTCCATTTCTATTCTCCGAGCAGTTTTTTGCGATATGGCGACAGGTCGGCGAGACCCGGAAGGCCCCGCGCCGAAGACGGCGGCGGCGCAGGCGAACTGAAAGCCCCGCCCATGGCGTTTCTCCTTTGCGAATTGAAGGTGGTGAAAAATGGCCCGCAGACATAGCTGTGCCGGCCGTTGCCTTCTATATACTGAGACGTAAACCCTATGTCAAGGGTTTATTTCCTAATACTGGGAATTTCTTATTGCCGGCTTTGCAGGTGACGGTAGAGCTGCCACGGCGTCAGTATCCGGCCGTTGTGAATGCCGAGCACCCTTTTTACCGCCTCGACGCAAGTATAGGGGCGCCACGGCGCGGCGCGGAGCGGCGCCCTGTGAACGGCGCAGATAATGACTTTGAAGCCCAGCTTCCGGTACCGCTCGGCCAATTCATCAACGGCAAAATCATGGTGGACGGATATTTCCGTTTGGTGGGAAAGCGGATTGCAGATCACCCACCGCCCGGAGTTTTTAAGGGCGATGAAACAATGCCTGAATCCCGGCTTTAACACACGCAGCCATTTGAGTTGCGCCTCTCCGCCGAAGACGACGAGAGCCGTGGCGCAGGCATTCGGCGGCGTTCCAGGCGCCATGACAATCAATCCGCCCTACATTCAACGATGCCTTTCGCCTTAAGGATCGTGGTCAAATGATCCAGCGCCGCGTCCCAAAGGCGCGCCGGGCGTTCTTCGTCGCGGCATCGCGGATCGGGCGGCGTTTCGCGTACGCCGAATTCTCCCAGGACCTTCAGATGCTCCGGCCCGATGCGTTGTTTACGGAAAAGAGCCATGACCGCCCGGTACAAGTCGTCCGGCTCGCAGGGGCGCGCCATGAATTTGTCGCCGATGATCGGCCTGGCGCCGTCAAGGCGCAGACGCTGGCATCGAATAAACCAGAACCAGGCCTCCTCGGCGTTGATAAACGGCACATAGTTCATTTCATTAACAGGCTTCGGGCCATGATTGCGTTGCTTCACCTGCTTGCTCCCTTATGATTATTTCCGCATCAACAAGCGTCAAAAAAGGACGGAACATCTAATGAACTATACAAACATATAGGCAATATTTCCTTTGTCAATAGCATAAAGCAAAATATTCCTAGTGCGGTTGGGCCGCAATCATATGACAATGTTCCCATGCTGAAACATGCCGACATCTGGAGGGCGGTTGATCGCCTCGCTCGTGAACACGGGTTTTCGGCCTCCGGGCTGGCGCGGCAGGCCGGGCTGGACCCGACCACCTTCAACAAGAGCAAGCGCATAACCCGTGAAGGAAAGCTGCGTTGGCCGAGTACGGAAAGCGTCTCCAAGATACTTAATGCGACAGAGGCCAGCCTTGAGGAGTTCATCTCGTATGTGAGCGACGGGGAGGGCGCGGGCGTTTATCGCAGCGTTCCGCTCATCGGTTTCGCCCAGGCGGGGGCGCAAGGCTATTTTGACGACGCCGGTTATCCGATAGGCGGCGCCTGGGATGAAGTTCCGTTTCCCGGAATCGGCGACCCGCACGCCTATGCCCTGGAAATCAGCGGCGACAGCATGGACCCGGTGTTCCGCGACGGCGATATTGTGGTTGTTTCGCCCAATTCAAACATCCGGCGCGGTGATCGCGTCGTCGTAAAAACCGTTAACGGCGAGGTAATGGCCAAACTGTTGCGCCGCCGTTCGGCCCGCAAAATAGACCTTGAGTCGCTTAACCCCAGGTATGACGATATTTCGGTTCTCGTCGATGACGTGGACTGGATCGCCCGAATCGTCTGGGTAAGTCAGTAGCCTATACTTCCATATTCTCCCCGTTTACCGCCCGGCGGATCAGGGCAATGGTTTCCTGCCTGCCGTATAAGGCGATGAACGATCCCATGCGCGGCCCCTGGCTTTGCCCGAGAAGTATTTCATAAAGAGCAGCGAACCAGGCCTTGAGGTCGGGGAAAGGATGGCGCTTTCCGACTTCGTAAACCTGGGTCTGAATTTCCGCAGCGTCGGCGTTGTCGGGCAGGGTTTCAAGGGTTGCGATCAAATCATCAAGGGCTTTCTTTTCCTCGTCGCTTGCCTTGCGGTATCGCTTCGCCGGCTTGATGAAGTCCCGGTAATAGTTGATGGCGTATTCCACAAGTTTATCCAGAATGGGCGCGTTTTTCGCCGTGGCGCCGGGGCGGTAACGGGAAATGAAATGCCACAGCACCGCCTTGTCCTCGGTATGGCAAACGCCGGCCAGATTGAGCAGTACGTTATAGCTGAGGTGGACGTCTTCGTAAGGCGGATGGCCGAGGTGGATATGCCACGCCGGGCTATCCGCCTTGGCGGCGTCGTCAAGTTCAGGATATTTTTCCAGATGGCTGAGGTAGTCATCCACATTGCGCGGAATGACATCGAAGTAAAGGCGCTTGGCCGTCGTGGGCTTCTGGTACATGAACAGCGCCAGACTTTCGTGGGGCGCATAACGTAGCCATTCCTCCACCGCCAGGCCGTTGCCTCTGGACTTTGAAATCTTCTCGCCGTTTTCATCCAGGAACAACTCGTAAGTGAACCCGACCGGAGGGGCGCTGCCGATAATGCGACAGATTTTGCCTGACAGACGGACTGACTCGATCAAGTCTTTGCCGGACATTTCGTAATCCACGTCCAGCGCTTTCCAGCGCATGGCCCAGTCGGCCCTCCATTGCAGTTTACAATGTCCCCCGGTAACCGGCGTTTCCACCTCGGCGCCGTCCTCATTCACATAGACGATAGTCCCGGCGGCGCTGTTTTTCTCGACGACCGGCGCCTGCAACACCTTGCCGGTCTTGGGACAAACCGGCAAAAACGGGCTGTAGGTGGCGCGTCGCTCCGGTCCCAGCGTAGGCAGAATAACATCGGCTACCGCATCGTAGCATTCCAGCACCCGGAGCAGAACGGCGTCAAAGCGTCCTTCCTTGTAGCATTGGGTGGCGCTATAAAATTCATAGTCGAACCCGAACATATCGAGAAAAGCGTGCAGCCGGGCGTTGTTATGATGGCCGAAGCTCTGATAGGCGCCGAAGGGATCGGGGATGGAAGTCAGCGGCTTGCCGAGATGCTCGGTCAGCATTTCCCGGTTGGGAAGGTTGTCCGGCACCTTGCGCAGCCCGTCCATGTCATCGGAGAAAGCAAACAGTTTGGTCGGCATGTCGGACAACATCGTGAAGGCGTGGCGCACCATCGAGGTTCGCGCCACCTCGCCGAAGGTGCCGATGTGAGGCAGTCCGGACGGACCATATCCGGTTTCGAACAGCACATAGCCCTTTTCCGGCGTCTTTGAGCCGACGCGCTTGAGCACGGATCGCGCCTCGGCAAACGGCCAGGCGCTGCTTTTTTGGGCGATTTCACGCATGTCCGGCATAGAGGATTCCTTTAACGGGGGGCAAAAACGGACCCTATGGTCCGCCGGCGGCGGCGTCAACCGGGCGCTTGCCCTGAAAGACATTTTATCCCCGGCAATACCTGCCTCCTATGGCGGAAGTTCCCGCCTTCTGAAATGAAAACGTCAATGAATTCAACATGATAATACTGGCACGGAGATTGCTGATGTTCCTGTGGGGATAAACAGACTTAAGAGAAATCATATGACAGACATGGCGAAGCGGCGAACTTTGCTGGGCTTTATCGCGGCGGCCGGGGTCATCCCCGCCGCCGGGATGGCCGATGATTTCAGCTTTCCGGGGGGCGACGACGTGACAAGGTCTCCTGTCCGCACCCCGTCATTGTTCGGTAGCCACGAGCGCGTAATCGGAAAACCGACCGAGTTATTTCCCGATACGGCGAATCAGGATCAGGCGTGCAAGGGCAATACGGCGATGTCTGATTCCCTTGAAATGCTGAACGGCCTGCGCAGCAATGACGTCAGGGGGCAGATCGCCGGCGTCAACAAATTCATTAACGGCGTCGTCCGCATTAATGACATCACCTGCAACATCAAGTCCAAGCCGTGGGCGGCGCCTATCGCTTATTTGAAGAGTGAGGGAGGGGCCGAGGACTACGCCGTCGCCAAATATGTTTTTCTTCGCAAACTGGGATTTCATTACGAACGTCTGCGCGTGGTTTGGGTGGGAGAAGATGCCGCACGGACCCATAACGCGGTGCTGGCCGTGATCCTTGACGGGCAGACACTGGTGCTGGAAAACCACTCTTCCGAGATCAGCGACGACCGGATGTTGCCTCATTATCACGCCTACTGCTCGGTCAACGAGTTCCGCTTTGCCCTGCATTGGGATTTTACGTCAAAGGGCGGCGTGATGGCGTCGCTTGATCGCCTGGCTCATCACCCGAGAAACAGCGCATCCTGACACGCTTGTAACGTCGTCGATGTGCTTAAAGTAACGAGACCTTGACCATCTCGCCGCCTTAGTAAAGAATGCGTGATTAACGGTGATTGTAGCCGGAGAGGCGGGAAATGGTCTGGCGGAATACAGGGCGCTATGAGCGCGTCGTTGTCGGCGGCGAAGATGTTTCGGCCTTCGTTCCGGCGCCGTTGCCTCCATCGCCGCCGTTGATTCTTGATGATCGCTTGTCTCAGCGTCTCCGGCAGGCCGAACAGGCATTGGCGCGGCTTGACCTTGCCGGTGAGATGCTGCCGTCTCCGGACTGGTTCATCTACGCCTTTGTGCGTAAGGAAGCGGTTATTTCCTCCCAGATCGAAGGAACGCAGGCAACCCTGGTCGATCTGCTGGCGTTCGAAGCCGAGGAAAAGACGACGCCGAACGCCGACGTCGAAGAAGTATGCAATTATCTCAACGCCATTACCTATGCGCGCAGTCAGATAGCGGATGGACAGGGCCTGCCGCTCTCCATGCGTCTGCTGAACGAGACGCATCGCCGCCTGATGCATGGCGTACGCGGCGCCGCCAAACAGCCGGGCGAGGTCCGGCGCAGCCAGAACTGGATCGGCGGCAGTCGACCGGGCAATGCCGTATTCGTGCCGCCGCCGCCTGTCATGCTTCCCGAATTGCTCGGCGATTTCGAGAAGCATCTCCACGGCGATGACCGGCTGCCGAAACTGGTGCGAGCCGGTTTGGCCCATGTACAGTTCGAGACCATTCATCCCTACCTTGACGGCAACGGCCGCATAGGTCGGCTGCTCATCTCGCTGCTTCTTGAGCACTGGGGATTGCTTGCCAAGCCGATTCTGTATCTCAGCTTGTTCTTCAAGCGTCATCAGGCCGAGTATTACCGGCGCTTGGGAGCGGTGCGCACTGAGGGTGACTGGGAGGGATGGCTCGATTTCTTTCTCGACGGCGTGGCTACCATCGCTGACGAGGCGGTGATCTCGGCGCGCAATATCTTCGCTCTTGTCGAGGCAGATCGCGCTCGGGTGCTGGGTTCGGCCACCGCCTCGGTTAACGCCGCCCGGCTGTTCGAGGCGCTTACCCGCCACCCCATCGTGACGGTCGCCTCGGCAATGAAGCTGGTTGACGCAAGCAAGCCGACCGCAATACGAGCCATCAAGACGCTCGTTAACGCCGGGATTCTTGTCGAGACGACCGGCAAAAAACGTGATCGCAGCTTCGCCTATCAGGCTTATATCGACCGATTGCGCACTGAGACGGAGTTGGTGCGCTGATGAACTATTTGCTGTCGGTTATGGGCGGTGCGGCCCTTTTATTCAGCCTTGGAATTGCGGCTTGCGCCGTCAGGCCCAATCGGGAGTGGATTCGCTTTGTCTATGGCCTGTCCGCCGTCATCAGCGTCGTGTTGCTTGTCGGGGCGGTCCTTGCCTTGTTCTCGTCCGGCGTCCCGTCGAAGGTTGTTCTGCCCATAGGCTTGCCCTGGGTCGGATCCCACTTTCGTCTTGACGCCCTGTCGGCTTTTTTTCTCATCGTCGTCAATCTCGGCAGCGCCGCAGCCGGGCTTTACGCCATGGGGTACGGCATCCATGAAATGCAGCCCCGGCGCGTCCTGCCGTTCTTTCCGGCGTTTTTGGCGGCGATGAATCTGGTTGTAATCGCCGATGACGCCTTCACCTTCCTTGTGTTCTGGGAGGTCATGTCCCTGACGTCATGGGCGCTTGTCATGTCCAACCATCGTGATCCTGAGACGGCAAAAGCCGGATTTCTCTATTTTATCATGGCGGGCTTCGGCGCCTTCATGCTTTTGTTCGCCTTTGGAATCCTGGCCGGGGCGGACGGCGGATATGCGTTTGACGCCATCAGGGAGCATGACAGGCCGCTATGGGCGGGAGCGGCGATTCTTACCCTGGCGCTTCTCGGCGCCGGTTCAAAGGCCGGGTTGTTTCCCTTGCATGTTTGGCTTCCTTTAGCCCATCCCGCCGCGCCGAGTCATGTTTCCGCCCTGTTGAGCGGCGTCATGACCAAGGTTGCCGTCTATGGCTTTATCCGCATTATTTTCGATCTGGCGGGCAGTGAACTCGTCTGGTGGTGGTCCATACCTATCCTGATCGTCGGAGGAATAACGGCGGCTATAGGCATTCTTTACGCCCTTATGCAGGACGACCTTAAGCGGCTTCTTGCTTATTCCTCGGTTGAGAACATCGGCATCATTTTTATCGGCCTCGGCCTGGCTGCGGCTTTTCACGCCAACCGCCTTGAGGCCGGCGCCGCCGTGGCGATGACGGCTGCCTTGCTGCATGTTTTTAATCATTCTCTGTTCAAGAATCTCTTGTTTTTGGGGGCGGGCGCCGTTCTTCATGCGACGGGCGAACGCAACCTTGACTGCCTTGGAGGGCTTATCCACAAGATGCCGGTAACGGCGTTCTTGTTTCTTGTGGGGTCCATCGCCATTTCGGCATTGCCGCCGTTCAACGGCTTTGTGTCGGAATGGCTGATCTTTCAATCCATCTTGGTCAGTCCGGAGTTGCCCCAGGCCGTTCTTACATTTCTGGTGCCGGCTATCGGCGCGTTGCTGGCCTTGTCTGCGGCGCTGGCGGCGACCTGCTTCGTCAAAGCGTTCGGCATCGCTTTCCTCGGCCGGCCGAGAACGCCTCAAGCTGAAACCGCCCATGAAACCGACGGCTATTCATTGGCGGCAATGGGTATTCTCGCCTTTCTTTGCCTTGTCTTCGGCGTCCTGCCGACATTGGCCGTCACATCTATGGGGCCGGTCACCCAAGAACTGGTTTTTGCCGTACTGCCCGCGCAAGGCGGCGGTCCCGCGCCGTTGGCGCTGATACCCTTCTCGTCGGCGAAAAGTTCTTACGACGGGTTCACTATCATGGCTTTTCTGCTGACCGCCGGGTCATTCACCGCCTGGTTCATTCACCGCTTTGCCTCCAGGGCGGTCAGGCGGGGACCGGCCTGGGATTGCGGAACTCCGGCGGACTCTACGGCAGGCCAATACACATCCGGCGGGTTCAGTCAGCCGATCCGCAGGGTGTTTTGCAGCGTCGTGTTTCGCGCCCGTGAGGAGGTGGATATGCCCGCCCCCGGAGATGTCGGGGCGGCGCGGATAAAGATAATAATAACAGACCCGGCCTGGGCTTTGATCTTCACGCCGGTAGCGAGTCTGCTGGAAAGAATTTCCAACCGTCTGAACTTTCTCCAGTTTCTGACCATCCGCCGCTATCTTTCCCTGATGTTCGCGGCGCTGATAACCTTGTTGATCGTGGTGGTGATATGGCGTTGATCGCCGACATTATCCTGCAAGGCGTCCAAATGAGCATTGTGCTGCTGATCGCGCCGTTGTTGACCGGAGTTATCCGCAAGGTGAAGGCCCGTCTTCTCCGGCGCCGGGGGGCTTCGGTTATCCAGCCTTACTATGATCTTTGGCGCCTGTTGCACAAGGAAGCGCTGATGGCGGAGAACGCCTCATGGCTCTACCGGGTTGTTCCTTATGCGGCGTTCGCGGCGGTATGGGTGGCGGCGGCTTTGGTGCCGACCTTCGCCGCCGGTCTTTTGTTCAACTGGGCGGCCGACCTGCTTGCCATCGTCGCCTTGCTGGGGACGGCCCGTTTCGCGCTGGCGCTTGCCGGCATGGATGTCGGGACCGGCTTCGGCGGCATCGGATCGTCACGCGAGATGATGATTGCTTCGCTGGCCGAACCGGCCATGCTGATGATTATATTCACCGTCGCCTTGCTCGCCCAAACGACGCAGCTTTCCATCATTGCTTATTATATAGCGACCACCCCCATCGGCCTGCGGGTTTCCTTAGGCCTGATTCTCGTCGCGCTGGTCATCGTTTCCCTGGCGGAAAATGCCCGTATCCCCGTGGATAACCCGTCTACTCATCTGGAGCTGACCATGGTGCATGAAGCCATGGTGCTTGAATACTCGGGCCGCCATCTGGCCATAATCGAATTGACGGCGTCTCTCAAGCTGGTGTTTTACATGTCTCTTTTCGTGTGCATCTTCGCTCCCTTCGGCATCGCGTCGCCCGCCTCGTCGATGGGCGGCAACGTCATCGGAATGATGGCTTATCTGGGGAAACTTATGATCGGGGGCGTGCTGCTGGCGGTCGGAGAAACGATGGTCGCCAAGATGCGGGTTTTCCGTGTCGCCGAGTTCCTTGGAGGGGCGTTGGTTCTGGGATTGCTGGCCACTGTTCTTCTGTTCGTCTCGCGGGGAATGTAATGGCGAACATCAGTTCCGATATATCTCATTCTTTGGCGGGAGCAATCCTGGTGATCAGTTTCATGCTGCTCTACCAGGAACGCATGTTCGGCCTTTTGAAAGTATTCGCCATGCAGGCCATGGTCCTTTCCATTGCCGTCGCCTGGCAGGCTTATACGCAGCAGGCGGCTCATCTTTATGTTACGGCGGCAATTGCCTTCGGCGTAAAAGGCGTAGTCATCCCGTGGTCCCTGCACCGCATCGTGCCCAAACTCGGCATTTACCGGAATATCGAGAAGGTCGTGGGCGTCGGCATGACCATGCTGGCCGGCGTCGGTCTGACGGTTCTGGCGATCATGGTCATTTTTCCCGTAACCACGGAAGAAACCGGAGTTGTCCGCGAAGACCTGGCTTTTGCCTTTGCGGTTATTCTCCTCGGGTTCCTGATGATGATAACGCGACGGAACGCGGTCAGCCAGATTATCGGTTTTATGTCGCTGGAGAACGGTTTGATCCTTGCCGCCACCGGGGCCAAGGGCATGCCTCTGGTCGTCGAGATCAGCGTCGCCTTTTCCGTCCTTATCGCCTTTTTCGTCTTCGGCGTGTTCATTTTCCGCATCCGTGAGCGTTTTGACACGATTGACGTGGATAACCTCAATCAATTCAGGGGAGATCGGGGATGAACGAGCTTGGTCTTATGGGGCTTCTTGTTACCCCGGCGGCGGCGATTGTCATTCTCAGCCTCGCCCCCGGCCATCGGCTGCGGGCTTTGCTGAACATCGCCGCGTCGTTCATATCGTTCATCGCCGCCTGTTCCCTGTTTTTTGCGCGACCGGAGAACAGCGACTTTTTCCTTATTGATGATTTCAATATCTATCTGGTGGTTCTGAATACGTTTATCGGATTTACCACGAGCGTATTCAGCGCCTCCTATATCGGGCATGAACTGGAAACTGGGAACCTGACGCCCGCCTATCTGCGCTTTTATCACGCCATGTATCAGGCGATGCTGGGGGCGATGAATCTGGCGCTTGTCAGCAATAACGTAGGGCTGATGTGGGTCGGGGTGGAAGTGGCGACGTTAAGCACGGTGGTCATGGTCGGTATCTACCGCACTCATCAGGCCATAGAAGCCGCATGGAAATATTTTATCCTGGGCAGCGTCGGCATCGCCCTGGCCTTTTTCGGGACAATTCTCATTTATCTGGCGGCCGGACGGGTTCTCGGCGAAGGCTTTCCCGCCCTGACCTGGACCAGCCTGGTCGCCAATGCGGCGAACTTTGATCCTTCCCTGCTCAGCCTGTCCTTTGTCTTCCTTCTTGTCGGCTACGGCACCAAGGTCGGTTTGGCCCCGTTACATGCGTGGCTTCCCGACGCCCATGCCGAAGGTCCGACTCCGATCTCTGCGGTCCTTTCCGGGTTGCTTTTGAATGTCGCCCTTTATGCGGTTCTGCGGTTCAAGATGATCATTGCCGGGAACGCCGATGCCCTGTCTCCCGGTCCTATCCTGATGACTATGGGGCTTCTGTCCCTGGTCTTTGCCGCGTTTATGCTGTACCGGCGGCGCGACATCAAGCGACTGTTCGCCTATTCGTCAATCGAACACATGGGGGTCATAACCTTTGCTTTCGGCATGGGCGGGCCGCTCGCCAACTTTGCCGGTCTCCTCCATATGACCATGCACAGCCTCACCAAGTCGGCCATTTTCTTCGCCGTAGGACATATAGCGCAAGCCAAGGGAACACAAAAACTGGCGGACATTCGGGGGCTTAGCGAAAGTCATCCCGTATTGGCGTGGGGTCTTGGGCTGGGGGTGATCGCCATTGCCGGAATACCTCCCTTCGGCATCTTCACCAGCGAGTTTCTTATCGTGACATCGACCTTCGCACGGGAACCGGCGCTGGCCGTTATTCTGGCCTTCGGCCTGCTGGTGGCGTTCGGCGCCTTGCTGATGCGGCTTCAGGGAGTTCTGTTCGGCCCTCCGTCGCCATACTCCGAACCCGTTCAGGCAACGTCTGTTCCCTTGTTCGCTCACCTTGGCCTGGTTCTGGTTGCCGGCGTCTACCTGCCGCCGACATTGGTGACCTGGTTTGAACAAGTGGCCAAGCTTCTCGGTTAGGATGACGGTAATGGAGAACCTTTCGCTTCTTGAAAGACTATCGACCGGAAAGGCGGCGCCGGAACACAGGCCGTGGCCGCGATTCGAGGTTACTAAAAAGACATGGGAAGAATTAGCGGCCGGCTTGGGCGACCACATCGATATGATGGGCTTGTGGGCCGACAAGACCCACATTCACATGGCGCTTTTCGAGCCTTCTTCCGGGGCGTTCGCCGTCGCCTCGCTGGCGGTGGAGGACAATAAATATCCTTCGATTTCCCGGCGTCATCCTCCGGCCATGCGGCTGGAAAGGACGATCCGCGACCTGTTCGTCCATGAACCGTCGGGGCTGCCGGATACACGGCCATGGCTGGATCATGGAAACTTGATCGAGACCGACCGGCCCTTGAAACCATATCGGTTCCTGCCTGCGGAAGGAAGGGGAGTACATGAAATCCCCGTCGGTCCCGTTCATGCCGGAATCATCGAGCCGGGGCATTTCCGTTTTACCGTCAACGGGGAAACCGTGGTTCGTTTGGAGCAACGGCTGGGCTACGTCCACAAGGGAATCGAAAAGCTGCTTGAAGGCAAAGATGTCGAGTCCGGCGCCAAACTGTGCGCCCGCGTTTCCGGGGACAGCACGGTCGCTTATTCCATCGCCTACGCCCGCGCCGTGGAAGCCGCTTTGTCCATCAAGCCTCCCGCGAGGGCTGATTGGCTACGCGCCCTGATGGCGGAACTGGAGCGGCTCGCCAATCACTTCGGGGATATCGGAGCCGTCTGCAATGATGCGTCATTTGCTTTGCTTCATGCCTATGCCGGCATTTTGCGCGAGGACGTGTTGCGGGCGGCGAACGCCTGTTTCGGGCATCGTTTGATGATGGACCGGGTGACTCCCGGCGGAGTCGTCAGTGATCTTTCCGATGAGGGGAAAGGCGTCCTTTACCGATTGATCTCCTCCCTTGCCGAGCGCTTCGATGAAATTGCCGACGCCTATGACAATACGGCGTCACTTAAGGACCGGACATGGGGAACGGGGATATTGCCCCCTGATTTGGCCCGGCAATACGCCGCCGGCGGCGTTATCGGCCGCGCTTCAAAGCGTTCGTTTGACAGCCGTAAATCGCTCCCTTATCCGCCCTACGATCAACTTGAATTTTCCGTTCCGACGGTTAACGCCGGCGACGTCAATGCGCGGATATGGATACGCCTTCAGGAGGTCAAGCAAAGTCTGTCCCTGGTCAGGCAAATACTTGACGCCGTTCCCCGTGGAGATTTCCGCCGGGACCTGCCGAAACGGTTTGCCGGAGAACGGGAAGGAATGGGCGTGGTCGAGGGGTTCAGGGGCGATATTCTGGTTTGGCTGCGATTGGCGGAAGACGGACGCCTCATTCGCTGTCATCCCCGCGATCCGTCGTGGTTTCAATGGCCCCTCCTGGAGGCGGTCGTCAAGGACAACATCGTCGCCGATTTTCCGTTGTGCAACAAATCGTTCAATTGCTCTTATTCGGGGCATGATCTGTGATGTCAAATCTCCTCCTTAAGGCCCTGTTTCGATGTCCCGTCACCACCGATGCGCCGCCGGTCAGCGAACAGGCGCTGGCCGAATTGGCGGTCAATGTCGATAGCGAAGCAAGGCGCGTCCTGGGCCGGTCGCTGTCCATCCGCGAGGTGGACGCCGGCTCCTGTAACGGCTGTGAGCTGGAGATTCACGCCTTGAACAACGCCGTTTATGATCTGGAACGCTTCGGCGTCAAATTCGTAGCCTCGCCGAGACACGCCGACGTATTGCTTGTCACCGGCCCTGTCTGCAAAAACATGCGGGTCGCGCTGGAACGCACTTACGCGGCGACTCCCTCGCCGAAATGGGTGGTCGCCGTCGGCGATTGCGC
>MIAA01000027.1:14095-64231 GCA_001830425.1 Rhodospirillales bacterium RIFCSPLOWO2_02_FULL_58_16 | reverse complement strand
GCACATTCCCGGCTGCCCGCCGTCCCCGGACATGATGCTGAGAGGGCTTATGGCCCTGCTTTCAAAGTACGCTAAGAACCCATCGGCAAGCGCACGGTAAAGCGGCTTCCGGCAGTTTTACCGGCTTCATTTTTCAGAGTTTGGGCGACTATGGCGCCGCCGTGGGCTTCGACTATTTGTTTGGAGATGCTGAGGCCGAGGCCGGAATGAGTGCCGAACTTTTCTTCTTCCGGGCGTTCCGAGTAGAAGCGGTCGAAGATGGCTTGCTCCTTGCCCTCGGGAATGCCGGGGCCTTGGTCGTCCACATTGACGATGATCCAGCCGTCGGCGGATGAAACGCCGATGATAATTTCTCCGGTTTTGGGCGAGAAAGAGACAGCGTTGGCGATGATGTTGCGGAATACCTGGGCGAGACGTCCTTCTACGCCGTTGACCATTAACTTGCTATCGACGCCGCCGCTTTCCAGACGAAGGCGGGGCGCATCGTCGCCGGCGGTATATATACTGACCAACGTCGCCAGCATCGGCCTCAGATCAACCGGCGCCTCCTCAGCCCTGGACATCTCGGCGTCGAGGCGGGACGCATCGGAAATATCGCTGATCAGCCTGTCCAGGCGCAGCACGTCTTCCTTGATGATTGACATCAACTCGCGCTGCTGGTCCGGGTTCTTGACCCTGGCGGCGGTCTCTACGGCGCTACGCAACGAGGTCAGGGGATTCTTGATCTCATGGGCGACATCGGCGGCGAAACTTTCGATGGCGTCCATGCGCTGCCACAGTGATTCGGTCATATCATCGAGGGTCTTGGCCAGTTCGCCGATCTCGTCGTTGCGCTCCGACATATCGGGGATGGCGTGCCGGCGGTGGTGGCCGTGACGCACTTTCTCGGCAGCCTCGGCCAGACGGCGCAGGGGCCGGGCTATGGTTCGCGCCAGATAGAGGGAAAGACCGATGGTCACCGCCAGCGCCACGGCGAACACCTTGAGGATATCAAGGCGCACCTGAAGCACCGTTTCGTCGATGTCTCTGGAGTCCTTGGACAGCATTAACGCTCCCAGCACCTGCTTGTAACGCCTGATCGGCACGGCGGCGCTGAGAATCATGCCGCCGTTGTAACTGCGCACCATTCCCGCGTTGTCGCCGGACAGGGCCGCCAGCGCCTCGTCGTAGTCCTCGGCTTTTTGCAGCGGCCTTTCACGATAGGGGCGTATTTGATCCTCGCCGGACAGCCATCGGGCCAGAAGGTCATACACATCGAGGACGGCGCCGATATATCCGGTATCAAGGCGCGGCGGCGGCAGATCAACGATCTGCACCATGCCGCCGGGGCCGACCAACGCCATCGAATCGGCGATCAACATGCCGGCGTTATTGAACAGGCGGGCGCGGGTGCCGGTGGTCTTTACCAGACGGCGAACCATTTGGCGCACCAGTTCATTTACCAGTCTTTCGCCGGTGAACCCCTCGGCGCTGACGGCGCCTTCGCCGAGAGCGGCGGCGAACATGTCGGCTTGGGTATTCAGCGCCTCCAGTTCGCCTGTCACCAGACTGCGCCGGTACTCGCCGAGATACAGAAGCCCGGCCACCAGAATTCCCAGCGCCAGGAGATTGACGGCGAGAATCCGCCGGGTGATCGGCGATAGGGTGCGTTTTTTAATATGGAGGTAAGGATATGTTTGCAAAACAGCTCAGCTTTCGCGGTAGCGGTAGCCGACGCCGTATAACGTTTCGATCTGCGCAAAGGCGGAATCGACGTCCTTGAATTTCTTGCGCAGCCGTTTGACGTGGCTGTCGATGGTGCGGTCATCGACATAAATGTTTTCCCCATAGGCGGCGTCGATCAATTGATCGCGGTTCTTGACATGCCCCGGGCGCTTGGCAAGGGCCTGCACCAGCAGGAATTCGGTTACCGTCAGGTTCACTTCCATGCCTTTCCAGGTACACAGGTGACGGGCCGAATCCAACGTCAGATCGCCTTGCGACAGAATGTCCGTATTGTCGTCGGCGTCGGCGGAAAGTTCGCGGCGCCGCAAAACGGCTCGGATGCGCTCGATCAGCAGATGCTGGGAAAACGGCTTTTTGATGTAGTCGTCAGCGCCCATTCTCAGTCCCAGCACTTCGTCGATTTCATCATCCTTGGAGGTAAGGAAGATTATCGGCATATCGCTCTTCTTCCTGATTCGGTCCAGCAATTCCATGCCGTCCATGCGCGGCATCTTGATGTCGAGGATCGCCAGGTCAGCGGGCTTTTTCTCAAGGCCGTCCAGCGCCTCCATGCCGTCGACGTAGGTCCGCACTTTATATCCCTCGGCCTCAAGCGCCATCGACACCGAGGTCAGGATATTACGATCGTCATCAACGAGAGCAATGGTATGGGACATGCCGTTAATCCCTTGTATCCGTAAAAAATAACGTCAAGCCGTTATCAGCATTTGACGCAGGGGCTACGCTGAAATTATAGTCCGGTTAATAATTTTCTGCTTGTGTAATTGTGAAGACGGTTTTTGGAATTATCCATGCCGTCAGTTTTATAGCGGAGAGATCATACGATGAAATCCCCCGTAGTCATTGCCCAAAAAGTATCCGGTCAGGCTGTCGGCGCTCAACGGCTCGTCGCCGGATTGCCTGTAGTTTTAGCCCTGTTGCTGGGGTTTTTTATGTTGATCGGCGTCGGATTCGCCGGGACCACCCATGACGTCGCCCATGATACCCGTCATTCTTTCGGATTTCCTTGCCACTGACGTTGCTTAAGCGAATCCTGATTACGGCGCTGGCGGCCGGATTCATCGCCGGTCTTTTCATGTCCGCCATCCAGGCGAGGTGGGTTATTCCGTTGATCGAGCAGGCGGAGGCCTACGAATTCTGCACCCCCGATCTGGAATGCCCTCCGGGGGCCGCCCTGAAAGACGCCATGCCTGTGGAGCGGTTGGGCTACACGGCGCTGTTCAACATCCTTTCCGGGGTGGCTTTCGGCTTGTTGCTGACCGCCGGATATGCCTTGCGCGGAGAGCCGATAAGCTGGAAGCAGGGGATTGTCTGGGGGCTTGCCGGTTTTGCCGCCTTCTCCCTGGCCCCGGCCCTTGGCCTGCCGCCCGCCCCGCCCGGATCGACGCATATGCCGTTGCAGGAAAGCCAATTGTGGTGGCTGGCCTGCGCCGCAGCGACCGCCGCCGGACTGGCCTTGCTGGCATTCGGAAATCGGCGCTTCAAGTTATTGGGCGTGGCGGCGATGATCTTGCCCCATGCGGTCGGCGCGCCGCTGCCGATAGGCGACAATACCGTTCCGGCGGAGGTCGTTGTCGAGTTCATCACCGCTTCGCTGGTAACCACCGGCCTTTTCTGGCTCGCTCTTGGTGGGCTTTCGGGTTTTGTCTATTGCAGATTATCCGCCGCGAACGGGCCGGATTAACGCTCTAAGTCGCGCAAACCCTACCGCGTCGGTATCGGAATCGCCCCGGCGTAGTCATAGAATCCGCGACCCGTCTTGCGGCCCAGCCAGCCGGCCTCGACATATTTCACCAGCAGCGGGCAGGGGCGGTACTTTGCGTCGGCCAGGCCTTCGTGCAGGGTGTTCATGATCGCCAGACAGATATCCAGGCCGATGAAGTCGGCCAGCTCCAGCGGTCCCATGGGATGGTGAACGCCCAGCTTCATCGCCCCGTCGATGGCGGCGACGGTGCCGACGCCCTCGTACAGGACATAGATGGCCTCGTTCAGCATCGGCAGCAGGATGCGGTTGACGATAAAGGCCGGAAAGTCCTCGGCGTTGATCGGCGTTTTGCCCAGCTTCAAGGTCAGTTCGCGCACCGCTTCGTAGGTATCGTTCTCGGTGGCGATGCCGCGAATCAGCTCCACCAGCTCCATCACCGGCACCGGGTTCATAAAGTGCAGGCCGATAAACTTGCCGGGGCGGTCGGTGCGCGCCGCCAGGCGGGTGATGGAAATGGACGAGGTGTTGGTGGCGATCAGGGCGTCTTTCTTGAGGTGAGGACACAGATTCTTGAGAATCGCCTTTTTGGTCTCCTCATCCTCGATGGCGGCTTCGATAACCAGATCACAGTCCTTGAAGCCGTCCGCTCCAAGTCCGGTGGTGAGACGCGCCAGCGCCGCCGTTTTGTCGCCTTCGGAAATCCTGCCTTTGGCTATTTGACGGGACATGTTTTTTTCGATGGTCCGCACGCCCTGTTCAAGACGATCTTCGTCGATATCGATCAGGTGAACGTCGTAACCGCCGAGGGCGCACACATGGGCGATGCCGCCGCCCATTTGCCCGGCGCCGATGACGCCGATCTTTTTTATGGAAATCTTACCGGTCATTGATGCTTGTCCAGTTCCGCCGACAATTCAGGTATAACCTGAAACAGGTCCATCACCAGCCCATAATCGGCAATCCGGAAGATCGGCGCGTCCTCATCCTTGTTGACGGCGACGATGACCTTGCTGTCCTTCATTCCGGCCACATGCTGGATGGCGCCGGAGATGCCGAAGGCGATATACAGATTCGGGGCCACTATCTTGCCGGTCTGGCCGACCTGGGAATCGTTGGCGACAAAGCCTCCGTCCACCGCCGCCCTGGAAGCGCCGATGGCGGCGTTCAGTTTATCGGCCAGACCTTCGAGAAGCTTGAATTTTTCAGCGCTCTGCATGCCGCGCCCGCCGGAAACCACGATCTTGGCGCCGGTTAATTCGGGACGTTCGGACTTGGTCAACCGCCGGCCGGAAAAGACGGATATGCCGGAATCCGCGCCCGGCTCGATGACGGCAATGGCGGCGCTTCCGCCTTCGGAAGAGGCGGCGGCGAAGGCGGTGGCGCGTACGGTGATTACTTTTACGGCATCGCCGGAGCGGACGGTGGCCATGACGTTGCCGGCATAGACGGGACGGACGAAGACATCACGGCTTTCGACGGCGGTGATTTCTGAAATCTGCGCCACGTCCAGCAGCGCCGCCACTCGCGGCATCAGATTCTTTCCGTAGGTGGTGGCCGACGCCAATATATGCTCAAAACCGGGAGCCTGCCTGACGATCAGCGGCGCCAGCACCTCGGCCAGCGGATGCGCATGGACGGCGGCGTCGGCCAGCAATACCTTGGCGACGCCGTTGACCCCGGCGGCGGCTTCGGCGACGGCGCGGCAATTATGTCCGGCGACCAGAACGGCGACCTCCCCAAGCTGCGCCGCCGCCGTAACGGCATTCAGGGTGGCGGACTTCAGGGATACATTGTCATGTTCGGCGATGACTAGGGCGCTCATGGGATCACCTTCGCCTCGTTTCTCAGCTTGTCCACCAGTTCGGCGACGCTTTTCAGAATGACCCCGGCTTGGCGCTTGGCCGGAGTCGCCACCTTAATGGTGGTCAGCCGGGGAGCGATGTCCACGTTCATCTCTTGCGGGGTAATGACGGCGATGGGCTTTTTCTTGGCCTTCATGATGTTGGGAAGGGTGGCGAACCGGGGCGTGTTCAATCGAAGATCAACCGTGATCACCGCCGGCGTTTTTATGGTCAATACCTCCAGGCCGTCGTCAACCTCGCGGGATGCTACGCAGGCGCTTTTATCGGGGGTGAATTCAAGTTTGGAGACGTTGGTTCCCTGGGGACGGCCCAGCAATCCGGCCAGCATCTGGCCGGTCTGGTTGGCGTCGTCATCGATGGCCTGCTTGCCGAGGATGATCAATTCCGGCATTTCGCGCTTGGCCACGGCGGCCAGCAGCTTGGCGGCGGCCAACGGCTGAATCTCGGCGTCGGTTTCTATATGGATGCCGCGATCAGCGCCCATGGCCAGCGCCGTGCGGATGGTCTCCTGACACTGCTTGGGGCCGATGGAGACGGCGATCATTTCCGAGGCGACGCCGGATTCCCTGAGCTTGACTCCCTGCTCGACGGCGATTTCATCGAAGGGGTTCATCGACATCTTGACGTTGGCCGTCTCGACTCCCGAGCCGTCGGCTTTGATGCGGACCTTGACGTTGTAGTCAATCACGCGCTTGACGGCGACGATGATCTTCATTTCTCTAACACCATGAATTCATTGTATAATGACATCTTGAGGGGCAAGGCCTCGGTCGGTCAAGTCCATTCGGCGTCAGCGGTTGGTCCCCGGCGCCCATAACACATCGTCGGCGCCGTCGTTGTTGAGATGGCGGGCCAGCACAAACAGGTGGTCGGACAGGCGGTTGACATAGCACAATGCCGCCGGGTTGACTCCGGCCAGGCCGCTGATCAGACACTCGGCGCGGCGCGTCACGGTTCGCGCCATATGCAGACAGGCGGAAGCCGGCGAGCCGCCGGGCAGGATGAAGGAATCAAGCGGTTCAAGACCGGCGTTAAGGGCGTCGATCTCGGATTCCAGGCGTTTCACCTGCTGATCCGTAATACGCAGCGTACCGCCGCAACTCAAATCAGCGCCCAGGTTAAAGAGATCGTTCTGGATGCGCCCCAGCATGGCGCCGGCCTCGCCATCGGTATGCAAACGGGCCACGCCGATAGCCGCATTGGCCTCGTCGATAGCGCCGCAGGCGACGACGGCGGGATCATGCTTGACCACCCGCTTTCCATTGCCCAGCGAGGTTTTGCCGCCATCTCCGCCGCGTGTGTAGATTTTATCCAGCTTCACCATGATTTAACCATATGCTGCAAGCGCCACGCTTCCTATGGCAAAACGAACGAATAGTCGGTTATTTTCAGCGTGGGCGCAGGGGAAACGGAGCGGCGGTTACTCGATCTTGGCGGCATGGCCGGGGGCGTATACGGGGATCGGGGCGACGTCTTCTCCGGGGCCGTCGGGATTGGTCACCAGCGGATGAAGGGCGGTTTCCAGATAACGCAGCACGCCGTCCTGGTGTTGGGGGCGCACCAGCGACCAGCTCACGAACAGGCCGCCGTTGACTTCGTAATCGAGTATTTCCTGATTATTGCCGAGTTCATGGAAGGCGGCGGCCAAATCGTCACTTTTGCCCATGTAGACCCAGGCCGGGCGGATGCCGGCGTGCCAGATTACATAGACGCCGCTGATGTTGCTAAGCCCTTCTTCCTCGGGGTCGAGATTGATGAAGCGGTGGAACCGTCCGCTTTTCGATCTCGCCCAGTTGGGATCAAGGATATTGCTTGAATCAACTGACATCGCCGTTTGATCCCCGACCGTTTCTCATAACACAGCGTCTATCAGGTTTACGGCCAAGTGATTGCTGATTAGTTAATATTCAGCCTTTTAAAGCCAGCCGACGGGCCGGGTTGCCTGTTCCAGCCAGCGGGCGGTTTCGGCGTCGACCAGCGGTTTCAGTTCCATCCTGATTCGGCCATGATAGGCGTCCAGCCACACCGCTTCGCCTACATCAAGCAGCGCTGTTTCCACCAACGACAGGTCGATGGGAGCCATGGTCAGGGTTTCAAATCCCAGCATTTCTTTTTCCCGGGAGCGGGGCGACGGCAGCGACGCCACCGCCGCCAGATTTTCGATGCGGATGCCGTAGGCCCCGGTCTTGTAATAGCCCGGCTCGATAGAAGTCACCATGCCGGGTTTGAGCGCAACCCGGTTGGGATGCTTGGAAATCCTGTGCGGCCCCTCATGGACGTTTAAATAGGCTCCGACGCCGTGGCCGGCGCCGTGATCATAATCCAGGCCGACGTCCCACAGCGCCTTGCGGGCCAGAACATCAAGCTGTGAGCCGGTGGCGCCTTCCGGGAAACGGGCCGACGCCAGCGCGATGTGACACTTGAGCACGCGGGTGAAGTTGAGGCGCATCTCGACCGAAGGGTTGCCGATGGCGATGGTGCGGGTGACGTCGGTGGTGCCGTCCAGATACTGGCCGCCGGAATCAACCAAATAAAGGGTTCCGTTCTCGATCCGGCGGTTGCTTTTTTCGCTGACCCGGTAATGGACGACGGCGCCGTTAGCGCCGGCGCCGGAGATGGTGGCAAAACTCGGCCCGCGAAAATGCTCCCCCTCGCGGCGCAATGCGTCCAGTCGCTCGGCGGCGGCCATTTCGGTAAGCCCCGATCCCGGCGCCTGCCCGGACAACCAGGCGAGGAAGCGGCAGAGGGCGACGCCGTCGCGCTTGTGGGCGTTACGGATGCCGTCCAGCTCCATCGTGTTCTTGCATGCCTTGGCAAGCGCGCACGGATCGACGCCGGGAACAATATCGGCGCCGGCTTTTTTCAGCCGCGCAAAGACCCAGGCCGAGGCGCCGTCAAGGTTGAGGCGCGTCCTGGTCTTCTTTGCCCCCAGCCTGTCCAGGGCGGCGCCGAAAGCCTCAATATCCTCGACGTTGACTCCATCGCCCAGATGACGGACGGTTTTAGACGTAAGTTTCCGGCGGTCGATGAACAGCTCGACGGCGGCATCGGCGTGAATGACGGCGAAGGCCAGCGTCAGGGGAGCAAACGGCACATCTCCGCCGCGTATGTTCAAAAGCCATGCTATGGAATCAGAAGCAGTGAGAACGGCGGCGCCCAGCCCATCCTGCTTTATATCTTCGGCAATCCTCTGACGCTTGCGGTCGGAAGATTCGCCGGCAAAGACGATCTCGTGGGGGACCGTCGGCGAGATGGGAGGCGGCGGCCGGTCGAACCAGACGGCGTCCAGCGGATTGTCATCAAGAGCCTCAAGCGTGCCCCCGGCCTTTTTGCAGGCGGTCTCCAATCTCATTATCTGATTTTGCGTATGCAGCCGGGGGTCGTAGCCGAGTCTGGCGTCAGAGGCCAGATTCCGGGAAATCCATTCTCCGGGCCGGCCGTCGCCCTGGCTCACAAATTCAAACAAGGCGCCGTCGGCTTCCTCACGAACCTGAAGAGTGTAACGGCCATCGACGAATATGGCGGCCTTGTCCTCAAGAATCACCGCCGCGCCGGCGGACCCGGTAAATCCGGTAAGCCATGATAATCGCTCGGCGCATCTGGGGACATATTCACCCTGGCATTCATCAGAGTGAGGCACGATGAACCCCTGCACGCCGCGACGATTTAATTCTTTGCGCAACGCGGCGAGTCTGATCGCGCTATCGCCCTTGCCGCCGTCAAGGGACGCCGCCATTTCGGCGTAAAGCGCCTTCAGTCGGGTTTCAAGCCTTACATCTCCTCCGGCATCGACAAGGGTCAGCCATGAGTCAGGATCAAAAGCGGCGGCGGCGGCGGCGCCGTGAGCCAGGGCGCGGACTTCGTCCACCCTCAGGCGCGATCCGGCCTGACGCAAGAGACGCTCAAGCGTCTCGTTCTCCTGACAGGCTTCGTTTGCCGATAATGGGTCTTTGTCGGTCAATTTTTTCTCTTGTTTGTGACCTTGGCGTATCCCAGGCGCCTCATGCAGGCATCCAGCGTATGCTCGCCGCTTTTGCCGGCTTTATAGCGGGCCATGTTAGCCCCCAGCGTATCGGTGCGCCCCATATCCATGTCCTGATAATTCGGATTATAGACCATTTCCCTTTCAGCCTCGGCGTTGGCTTTTCGGGCGCAGGCGGCCTGATCGCCGGGCCACTGGCCCACGGGCGCGTTCGGATTTTCCCAATGGCCGGACGCGGCGCAAGACGCTACCGATAAAACAATAACCAAAAAGGCCGATAATTTTGATAAAGACATGACGATGATTTTATCTATCCGACCGTCAAAACATCAGTGAATCGGGGGGTATATGTACGGTGACGGTGGTGCCGACGCCCCGGATGCTTCTAAGCTTCAGAACCCCGTTGTGCAACTCGACGAAGGCCTTGGCCAACGGCAGGCCCAGGCCGGCGCCTTCATATTTTCTGGCCAGCCGGCTGTCCGCCTGGCCGAAGAGCGACATTGCTTTCGGTATGTCCTCGGCCTTGATGCCGATGCCCGTATCGCTGATTGAAATTATTAACTGCCGGGTCTTCTCCGAGAAAATTACATTGACGCCGACGCGACCGCCCTCCGGCGTGAATTTCACGGCGTTGGACAACAGGTTGAGGATGATCTGCTTGAAGCGGCGAGGTTCGGAAAAAATATCCGGCAAGTCCCTGCTTATCCGGCAGCGCAATTTCACTCCGGCGCCGGCGGCGCGGTCCTTGATCAAAAGCAGGCAGGATTCCACCGCCGGGGCGACCTTCATGCGTTCGGGGCGGAATTCCATTTTGCCTGTCTCGATTCGGGCCACATCAAGAATGTCGGTAATGATATCCAGCAGGCGGCGTCCGGAATCAGCGATATTCCCGGCGTATTCCTTGTATTTGGCGCAGCCGAGGGCGCCGAAAATCTCTCCGTTCATAACATCCGAAAAACCGATGATGGCGTTGAGGGGAGTGCGCAGTTCATGGCTCATGGCGGCCAGAAATTCACTCTTCACCCGGTTTGCTATTTCCGCATGTTCCTTGGCCTCGCGCAGACTTTCTTCGTGACTTAGCATGGTCTCCGCCGCCCGCCGCCGCTCGGTGGTGTCGCGGGCCACCAGCACCGCCGCGTCATCGCCGAACGGATTAAAGGGCCGCACCTGCAACTCGGCGTCGATCACCCCTCCATTGACCTTGACCATCTTCAACGGCGCCCATCCCGGCTCTTCGATAAGGACTTTCATGCCGTCCTCCAGCAAGGTATGGAAGTCGGAATGAATGAACTCGGCAAGAGGTCGGCCGATCAGGTCTTCATTGTCGGCGGCGCCCAGAATTTGTATGCCGGCTTTGTTGATCAGGACGATAACCCCGCCCTTGAGGATACAGAAAATATCCGGCGTCAAATCGACCAGTTCCTGGTAGTGAGCCGCGCCGTCGCGTAAATCATGGCGGCTGTTTTTAAGGGGTTCCTTTATGGAAAGGTAATGAACGCCCCCCTCCGGCAAGGACTTTTCCCCGCACGAAACCTTACGACGCTGCGCGTTAGGGTTCCTCTTTTCCAGCATGGCTGATTTTGTTCCGGCCTTTCTCTGGAAAGGTTATAACAAAAAAGCTCTCTCAAGCAACCAAAGCCTGTTAGTCAACGGCGCCCAAGCAGCGGCGGATAAAGGCGACGACTTCGGGGGAATCCCATTCGACGGTTCCGACGACCCGCCCCGCCAGATTGCCTTGCGGATCAATCAGCAGCGTCGCCGGCAGTCCGTTGATTTCGGCTCGGCGCATCAGCTTGCTGCGGTTATCCAGCAGGATCGGCAGGTTGGCGATGTTTGCCTTGGCGTAGAATTTCCTGACCGCCTCGGCGCCGTCACGATCCTCGGAGATGACCAATACCAGTATGGCGTCTCCTTTAACCTTGGATTGCAGGCGGTCAAGCGACGGCATTTCGCGTACGCATGGGGCGCACCATGTGGCCCAGAAGTTTACGACCAGACCGGCGCCGCGATAGTCGGCAAAGGTCCGCTCCGCCCCCTCGGCGGTAAAAAAGGGCGCCGAAGGGGCCGGCGCGGGCTTCTCTTGGGGCTGAAAATCCTTTATTACTTTACCGTCGTCAGCGCATTTTTTGTTATCGGCGCTTGCATGCGGCGGGGATATGACCAGAATTGCCGAGGCGATCAACCCCAAGAGCAAGGCGCGCAACATGTTCGGGTTCACTCAAACTTCTCCTTTGGTCGTGTCATGACTGATAAACCATCAAATATGTGGGGCGGGCGCTTCGACGGCGGTCCTTCTGAAATCATGGAGGAAATCAACGCTTCCATCGGTTTTGACCAACGTCTCTACGCCCAGGATATTGCCGGCTCCAAAGCCCACTGCGCCATGCTGGCGCGCCAAGGCATCATAACGCAAGAAGATGCGGACGCCATCCTCGAAGGACTCGATGCGGTCCTCAAGGAAATGGAAAGCGGCGATTTCGAGTTCAAGCGGGAACTGGAAGACATCCACATGAATGTGGAAGCCCGGCTTACCGAACTGGCGGGCGAGGCGGGTGAACGCCTGCATACGGCGCGTTCGCGCAATGATCAGGTGGCGACCGACCTCAGGCTGTGGGTGCGCGAGGCGCTGGAAAGACTGGACGTCGGCCTCAGGAATTTCCAGGAAGTTCTTATAACCAGGGCCGAGGAACACGCCGCCGACGTGATGCCGGGGTTCACCCATCTGCAAGCGGCGCAGCCGGTGACCCTCGGCCACCATCTTCTGGCTTATGTAGAAATGATCGGGCGTGATCGCGGGCGCGTCGCCGACTGCCGACGCCGCCTTAACGAATGTCCGTTGGGTTCCGCCGCCCTCGCCGGCACTTCGTTTAATATCGACCGCCATATGACGGCGACCGCGTTGGGCTTTGACCGCCCCTGCGCCAATTCCCTGGACGGCGTGTCGGATCGCGACTTCGCCATGGAGTTTTTATCCCTGGCGGCAATCCTGGCCGTCCATCTGTCCCGCCTGGCCGAGGAGATAGTGTTGTGGAGTTCGGATCAGTTCGGCTTTGTTCGTCTGGCTGATGCTTTTTCTACCGGCAGTTCGATCATGCCGCAAAAGCGCAATCCCGACGCCGCTGAACTGGTGCGCGCCAAGAGCGGACGGGTGATCGGCGCCCTCAACACCCTTCTTATCGCCGTCAAAGGATTGCCGCTGGCCTACGGCAAGGACATGCAGGAAGACAAGGAGCCGGTGTTTGACGCCGCCGATACGCTGGCCCTGAGCGTCGCCGCCATGACCGGCATGTTGAAAGACGCAAAGTTCAATTGCGGGAATATGCGGGAAGCGGCGTCAAGGGGCCATGCCTGCGCCACTGATCTTGCCGACTGGCTGGTCAGGGTTCTCGGCGTGCCGTTTCGCAGCGCCCATCATATCAGCGGGCGTATCGTCAAGATGGCCGAGAATAAAGGCGTAGCCCTGGATGCCTTGTCATTGAAAGACATGCAAACGGTGGAGTCTTCCATTAACAAGACGGTATTTGACGTGCTGGGCGTCGATAATTCGGTTGCCGCCCGCGCCTGTTTCGGCGGCACGGCGCCTGATAACGTGCGCCGGGCGGCGACCGACGCCCGAAAACGCTTTCTGGAATAACGGCGGGAAACAAGAGTAAGATCATGAACATGGTACAAAAACTTCTGATTATCCTGCTTATCGCCGCCGTGGCGTCGCCGCTTGCCGGTTGCGGACGCAAATCGACGCCCAAGGCGCCTCCGGGGGCCGAATACCCGCGTGACTACCCGACCCAATAGTCCGGGAAGACCCCGCGCCCATACGTCTTTCCGTCACGCTAAAGCCTGTCGGTGTCTACCTGTGGCCCATAAAAAATCTCAGAAATAGATTCAATTATTTTGTCATAGCCCCTAAGGCGGCGCGTAGAGTGCGCTCCAGGGGATCAAGGTCATCCGCCACCACGTCCCATATGCGGCGGGTGTTGGTGTAGAAGTATTCGTGGACAACCCGGTCGCGGATGCCGGCAACGGCGCGCCACGGGATTTCAGGGTGAGCCGCCTTAAAATCCGCGCCAAGATGTTTCACTGCTTCGCCAATAACGCCGATGGAATAAAGAACTGAGCGGACGACAACGGGATTTTGGGAAAACCTGTGGAAATCCATTTCCGTCGTATCGGCGCGAATGTCGGCTATGGCCGCGAGAATGTCTCCGATGCGTGTTTCCTCTTTGCGCACCATCAGAACACCGACACCCGCTCGCGCTCGAACGAGGCCCGTATCTGAGGCCGAAAGCTGTCGGTCTCGCCGATATCGACAGGTCTGCCGAGCGCATCCTCCAGCAGCAGACGGGTGTCTTCCATCCGAATTAGCGAAAATGATCGTCCGGATTCGATCTCGACGGCAATATCCACGTCACTGTCGGGGCGCTCATCGCCACGCGCCACCGACCCGAACACGGCAACGTGGCAAACGCCGCGTCGGCGGAGTTCCGCCTCTTCCGCCCTGATTCGCCGCATGACGTCATCAAGCACCGTTGCCATGTCCTATCTCCCATCTTTCGGCAAGGATAGGCTGAAAGAGCCGGTGAAATCAACGCTCTCACGACATCTCCGTTTCCCGTTCCCATTCAGGAAGCCGGGGAGCATTTCAGGGGCCGGTTGCGGCGAAATAGTGAAATATGACTGTTGGGTTTTTAACGCTCACCCGCTATCGTCATGCGCGGGGGTGATTACTTTGTCGCCGTGAGCGATAAAATGCTGGAGCAAACATGGATCATTTCACATACCGTGACGGCAGGCTGTGCGCCGAGGATGTTTCCCTTGAGGTTATAGCCGACAAGGTGGGCACGCCCTTTTATTGTTACTCGACGGCGACTTTGGAGCGCCATTATCGCGCCTTCGCCGACGCCTTCGCCGGCCTCGACGCGATGATTTGCTACGCGGTGAAGGCCAACTCCAACATCGCCGTTATCCGCACCCTGGCGAATATCGGCGCCGGCGCCGACGTGGTCTCCGGCGGCGAACTGAAGCGCGCCCTGGCGGCGGGCGTCTCCCCGGCGAAAATCGTCTTCTCCGGCGTCGGCAAGAGCGAGGCCGAGATAGCGGCGGCGCTGAAGGCCGGCGTAGCGCGGATCAATGTCGAGTCAGACCCGGAACTGGATGTCCTCAACAAGGCGGCGTCTTCGATGGGGGTCATCGCCGCCGCCGCCATCCGCGTCAATCCCGACATTGACGCCAATACCCATGACAAGATCACCACCGGCAGGCGTGAAAACAAGTTCGGCATCGAATGGACGCGGGCGCATGAAGTATTCCGCCGCGCCGCCGCCATGAAGTCTGTCGCCGTTACCGGCATCGCCGTGCATATAGGTTCACAGATTACCGACATCAAACCCTTTGCCGACGCCTTTGTCAGGATGCGCGACCTGACGGCCATCCTGCGCGCCGACGGACACAGCATTGACAGCCTTGATATCGGCGGCGGTCTCGGCGTTCCTTACGACATCGGTAATTTGATAAATATCGCGCCGACGCCGGGCGAATACGCGGATGCGGTCAAGTCAATTCTCGGCAATCTCGGCTGCCGGCTGATTCTTGAACCGGGCCGGGCCATTGCCGGCAACGCCGGCGTCATGGTCTCCCGCGTTCTTTACATAAAAGAGGGGGCAAGCCGCACCTTCGTCATTATCGACGCCGCCATGAACGACTTGTTGCGTCCGGCTCTTTACGGCGCCGCTCATGCCGTCGTTCCCATAATCGAAGCGCGGCCGAACGCCCGGCGGAGAGAGATGGATGTAGTAGGGCCGGTGTGCGAAACCGGAGACACTTTCGCCAAACAACTGCCGCTGCCGGAGATAAAGGCGGGCGACCTTTTGGCCATACGCACCGCCGGGGCCTATTCGGCGGCAATGAGTTCCACCTACAACTCCCGCGCCCTGATCCCCGAGGTGCTGGTCAAGGGCGGCGGCTTCGCCGTGATCCGCCGCCGGGTTACCGTCGATGATCAGATGGCCTATGAATCCTCTCCCCCATGGCTGGAAGCGGGCGGGACGGATCGGTGATCCGCTTCTATTTGAAGGCGGCGGCGGCGGCTGTTTTTTGGGAGCGTCTGTGGCCGCGCCTGTGGCCGACCGTCGGCGTCTTCGGGCTTTTTGTAACAATCGCGCTGCTGGATTTCCTTCCTCGACCGGGCGGTCGGCTGCACGGGCTGATTCTGTTGATCTTCGCCGCCGGGGCGGCGGTCGCCCTGTTTTATGGTTTGCGGGGACTGACGCCGGTGAGCGGGTCGGCGGCGCGCCGTCGTCTGGAAACGGACAGCGGGCTAAAACATCGGCCTTTAAACGCTCTTGAGGATCGTCTTGGCGACGGCCCCGCCGATGAAGCCGCCGCCACGCTGTGGGGCGTTCATCTTGAACGCATGGCCGAGGCGGCGCGGAACCTGCGCCTCCGTCTTCCCGCCCCCGGACTGGCAAGCCGCGACCCCTACGGGTTGAGAGCGCTGGTCCTGCTGTTTCTGGCAGTCGGCCTCGCCGCCGCCGGGAGCCGGGCGCCGGAGCGTTTGAAGAATGCGTTGATTCCCCGTTTAGGGAACGCTACCGATCAGCCCCCGACCATAGAAGCATGGATCACGCCGCCGGCATACACCGGACGCCCCCCTGTTTTCCTTGGCGGCGAGGCGATGAAAAACGGCCAACTCATAGAGACGCCGGCAGGCGGCGCCTTGCTGGCCCGGGTCGGCGGCGCTCAAACGGCGCCCCGGCTGAAGCTGGGAGGAACCGTCGCCGAATTCAAGGCCATCGGCCAAAGCGACTACCGGGCCGAGACAATCATTAAAGAAGGCGAGCGGCTTTCGCTGGAATACGAAAAACGGGAAATCGCCGGGTGGCCGTTGCAGGTGATTCCTGACGCCCCTCCCCATGTGACTCTCGGCAAAAACCCGGCGGAAGACAATGGGCAACGGCTGAGCATTGAATATGCCGCCGAAGATGATTACGGCGTGACCGGGCTGACGGCAATTATCAGGCTTTCCGATGGAAACCAAGGTGAATTAAGGCTGCCGTTGCCTCTCGGCAAGCGGGGGGAGGCTTCGTCTCATGGAACCGCCGTCAGGGATATCACCGCCCATCCCTGGGCCGGGCTGACGGCGACGTTGCGCCTTGAAGCTTCCGACATCATCGGCCAAAAGGGAGAAAGCGGGACGGTGGAAATGAAGCTGCCCGAGCGCATTTTCACCCACCCGACGGCAAAAGCGATCATCGCTGCGCGAAAAAAGCTGGCCGATCCCCTGCGCGGGGGGCGCGTCGAGACGGTTATCGACCTTGACGCCGTCTCCGCCGCCCCCGAACGGTTTGCCGATGACACGGTGGTCTATCTGGCCTTGAGGGTGGCCCGCTTCCGCCTCGCTCATGATCAGAGCGTTAATGCCGATAAATCGGTTCAGGAAATCCTGTGGAGTACGGCCTTGCGCCTTGAGGACGGCGGGCTTTCCCTTGCCGAGACGGCGCTGCGGGAGGCGCAGGAGCAGTTAACCGAGGCGCTCCGCGACGGCGCCGCCGGCGAACAAATTGAGCGCCTGATGGACCGATTGCAACAAGCGTTGAACAACTATCTTGCTGCCCTTGCCGGCCATCTGAAGAAGCAGGACATGCCGCCGGAGCTGGCGGATTCGTCCATGCGGACGCTGGGAGGCGACGACCTGCAACGCCTTGTTGATAACGCCCGCGAACTTGCGCGCGCCGGAGCCGTTGACGGCGCTCGTCAAATGCTGTCGCAGTTACAACAAATTCTTGACGATATTCAGTCCGGCATCTTAACGGATAATTCCGCAAGTGAAACAGCCGAGGCTCGCCGACTGATCGAAAACTTGCGTCAATTGAGCGGGCGCCAGCAGCGCCTGCTGGACGACAACTTCAGCCGATTGCGGGAAAGCCGCCCGAAAAAGGGGCAGCCCGGACAGCCCGATAACAGCGCCGCCGGACAGGAATCGTTGCGCCGCGACCTGGGTCAAATGATGCAGGGTCTCGGCGAGTTTATGGACAAAATTCCCCGCTCCCTCGGCGAAGCCGAACTGGCCATGCGCAGGGCGGTTGACGAATTGAACCATGACCGGGCGCATTCGGCCTTGCCGGAACAATCAAAAGCACTGGAGGAACTGCGCCGGAGCATGAAAGACCTGGGCGAACAATTGGCTCAAAAACTGGGTGGAAGGCGTTCCATGATGATGGCCGGGCCGGAATCCGGCGGCCTTGACCCCTTCGGGAGAGGGTCGGGCCGCGCCTTCGGCTCCATCAGCGGCTCGCTGAAATTACCCGGCCCCACGGAGGCGCGCGAGGCGCGGGAAATACTGAAAGAACTTCACCGCCGCGCCGGCGACCAGCGCCGCCCCAAAACCGAACTGGACTATCTCGAAAGACTGCTTAGACGGTTCTAATTCAGTCGAAATGCTTGAGGATTTCGGCCAGGGTGACGCAGGTGTCGACGCTGTATCTCTTCGAGATCATCAATCTGCCCGCCTCGTTGGAGATGGCTTCCTTGAGGTCGGAGAACAGCGCTTTCAGCAGCTTTTTGAAGGCCACCTCGGTGAAGGTCCAGGCGCGCAGGTCCGGGTTGGACCCTTCCTCGAACGGACGTATGTTGTCGTTTATCATGGCGATGAACCAAATGGTGCGTTTCTTGATGTTTTCGAAATACAGGGCCATGCCGACCAGGGCGTCGAGGATCAGTTCCTTGCCCTCTTTGTCGCCATAGACCTCGTACCAGTCGAATTCCAGCTCACGTCCCTTGCTGAGACGCTTGACGACGGCGCCGGTATTCTTCTGGAGCCTGTCGACGGATTCTACGCCCAGCATTATGTTTACGGCCATAAAGAAGCCGGGCAGGATGCGGCGGGAAATGGTGTCGTCATCCTGCAACAACTCGTTATCATCCTTGAACAGACGGGCGAACTTGGAAACAAACAGCCGGTCGAAGGGATAGTCACGCGACAGGTTCATCGAGGCCCGCTCGCGGGTCTGCACATATTCCTCGAACGATTTTTCAAAGACCGCCTTCAGGGCTTCCGTTTTTTTGGCGAATTCCTCGCCGAGTTCGTCGATATCCTGAATGGTCAGATAGCCTCCCCGGCGCGTCGCTTCCGATTTGAGGCGATCAAGAAATGACGCGGTCACCGTCTCCGCCAGCGCCCTGCTTTGGGCGGCGGGGGTCATCGCTTTTTTGTGGGCCGGCTTTTGGTCTTTTACATTCATGACGGTATTGAGATTATTGCCTTCCGATAAAAATTACCATGTTCACTATCGGCGTTTGTTGAAATTTTCGGGGAAAGTCCTGATTTATCCCCCTTGTCGTTAAACGCTTCGTAGCTATACTGCGCCGCTTGCAGATTTCGCCAAGGAAAAAATCGAAAATGCCTAATGCAAAATATGATGTCGTAGGTATCGGCAACGCCATTGTTGACGTTCTCGCCCACGCCGAGGATTCGTTTCTTAAATCCCACGGGCTTGTGAAGGGAACGATGTCGTTGATCAATTCACAGGCTGCGGACAAATTATACGAAGAAATAGAGCCGACGCTCGAATGTTCCGGCGGTTCGGCAGCCAACAGCATCGCCGCGCTGGCCGTGCTGGGCGGACGCGGAGCCTTTATCGGAAAGGTATGCGACGACAAGCTCGGCGCCATCTTCCGCAAGGATATCGCGGCGTTGGGCATCGTTTTCAACAGCACGCCGTCACGCTACAGCGCCTCCACCGCCCGCTGCCTGATTCTGGTGACGCCGGACGCCCAGCGCACCATGCAGACGTATTTGGGCGCCTGTGTCGAACTGGGACCGGACGATATTGATGAGAACCTGATCGCTGACTCCCACATCACCTACCTGGAGGGCTATCTTTGGGATCCGCCGAAGGCTAAAGAGGCCTTCGTCAAGGCCGCCGTTGTCGCCCGCAAGGCCGGACGCAAGGTGGCGCTCAGCCTGTCTGATCCGTTATGCGTCGCCCGTCACCGGGACGATTTCATCGATCTGGTGGACAACCATGTCGATATCCTGTTCGCCAACGAGGCCGAGATTACGTCGCTCTATCAGGTGAGCAACTTTGACGCCGCCTTGCAGAAAGTGCGCGGCCACTGCGAAATCGCGGCTCTCACCCGCAGCGCCAAGGGCGCGGTGTTGATTTCCGGCGATGAGGTGCATGTGCTTGACGCCGAGCCGTTGGAAAAGGTGGTTGACACCACCGGCGCCGGCGACGCCTACGCCGCCGGCTTTTTTTACGGACTGGTCAACGGAAAGAGTATTTATGATTGCGGGCGTATCGGCGCTATCGCCGCCGCCGAGGTGATCGGGCATTTTGGCGCCCGGCCTGAAGTATCCCTCGCCAAACTGGTGGCGAAAAAGCTTGGTTGAAAGCAAAAGCGTTAATTTACGCAATATCGCTATTATTGCCCACGTTGATCACGGCAAGACCACATTAGTCGACGCCATGTTCCGCCGGAGCGGCACTTTCCGCGATAATCAACGGGTGGCGGAGCGGGCCATGGACTCCAACGAGCTGGAGCGCGAGCGCGGCATCACCATCTTGTCCAAGTGCACCTCCGTTGAGTGGCAGGGTCTGCGCGTCAACATCGTTGATACCCCCGGCCATGCCGATTTCGGCGGCGAGGTAGAGCGCATCCTGAGCATGGTCGACGGCGTGCTGTTGCTGGTGGACGCCGCCGAAGGGCCGATGCCCCAGACCAAGTTTGTCACCGCCAAGGCCTTGAAGCTGGGCCTCAAGCCGATCGTGGTGATCAACAAGGTGGATCGTCCCGACGCCCGCATTCTTGAGGTGCATGAAGAGGTGTTTGATCTGTTCGCGGCGCTGGAGGCCAGTGATGAACAGTTGGATTTTCCGATACTCTTCGCTTCCGGCAGAGAAGGCTGGGCAAGCCTTGAGGCGGATAAACGGGGCGACAGCCTTGACCCGTTGTTTAAAGTCGTTGCCGAGTATGTTTCTCCCCCCAAGGCCGATTCGGAAGGCCCCTTCACCATGCTGGCGACGACGTTGGAAAATGATCCGTTCCTCGGGCGGGTGCTGACCGGGCGCATCCAGTCCGGCGCGGTTACCTCCAACATGGTCGTCAAGGCCATCCGTCATAACGGCGAAATAGTGGAACAGACGAAGGTGACCAAAATTTTCGCCTTCAGGGGGCTGGAGCGGATGTCGCTGGACAGCGCCGGGGCCGGCGATATCATTGCCTTGGCCGGATTCTCCGTCGCTACCGTCGCCGATACCTTGTGCGCCCCCTCCGTGGTGAAGCCGATTGCCGCCGATCCCGTTGACCCGCCGACCCTGTCGATGATCTTTTCCGTCAACGATTCGCCCCTTTGCGGCCAGGAAGGGACCAAGGTTACTTCGCGGATGATTCGTGAACGGCTGATGCGCGAAGGCGAGGGCAATGTTTCCATTCGCATCAGCGAGACCGCCAATAAAGACGCCTTCGAGGTCGCCGGGCGCGGCGAACTGCAACTGGGCGTCCTCATCGAGACCATGCGCCGCGAGGGCTTCGAGCTTTCGGTAAGCCGCCCCAAGGTGCTGTTCAAGGACGATCCCGAACTCGGGCTGCTGGAGCCTGTCGAAGAAGTGCAGGTTGATGTGGATGCGGAGTTCTCGGGGCTGGTGGTCGAGGCGCTGAACGTCCGCAAGGGACAGATGAAAGGAATGAGTCCGTCAGGCGGCGGCAAGACAAGACTTACCTTTCTGGCGCCCTCGCGCGGGCTGATCGGCTACCACGGGGAGTTCATGACCGAAACCAGGGGCACCGGCGTCATGAGCCGCATATTTCACGGCTACGCCCCCTTTAAGGGGCCGATTCCGGGGCGACGCAACGGGGTGCTGATCTCGAATTCCGGCGGCAAGACCGTCGCTTACGGACTGATGGGCCTGGAAGGGCGCGGGCCGCTTTTTATCGGCTCCGGAGTCCAGGTTTATGAGGGCATGATCATCGGCGAGCACAGCCGGGGCAACGATCTCGAAGTAAACCCCATGAAGTCCAAGCAACTCACCAACATCCGCGCTGCGGGCAAGGACGACGCGGTAACGCTGACGCCGCCCCGGCGCATGAGCCTGGAACAGGCCATCGCTTACATCAAGGATGATGAACGGGTCGAAGTAACTCCTAAAAATATCCGTTTGCGCAAGGCCATGCTTTCCCCCCACGACCGCAAACGGGAATCGAGGAAAGCGGAGAATGAATAGGATTGATTGGAATCGCCCAAGGCCGCTGTGGGACACGCCTTCCCGTCTTTGCGAGGATTGCGAGGAGCGGAGCGACGAAGCAAGACGAAGCAATCCAGAGAGCGCCACCGGCCACTGGATTGCTTCCCGTGTCGCTGACGCTCTCACGGTCGCAATGACGGCAAGGCGCAACGCGGGTGATCCCAATCAATCCTGACGCGCCCTAATTTCTTTTAAGCCCGGACAGCAGCGCAGGATTATCCCATTTGGGCTGGCGGTCCTCGACCATGACGCTATGAGCGACGATGCCTTTATCAACGGAGGTTTCGGGGGCAGTGGTTACCGTAATCCGGGTCCAGCGCGCCACGATCTCGTTGTTGACGTCATCAAGGATGGCCAGCGTCATCGCCTCCGGCGACTCCCACGGCAGATCGTTAATAGCCTTCAGATAGGCGCCGAAGGACTTGGGATCAAGGATATGCTTGTCGGGAACATAGCGTAGACTGACCGAGGAAAGGCCGATCTTGCCCTCCAGCGTGCTGATGCAATCCAGCTTGAAATCAGGGCTGGTCCGGGCTTTCAGAATTCCGCGTCTTTCCATTCTGTCCATCAGACAATCAACCCGTCACGATCACTCTCGACGATGATTTTCTCAAGCAAGACCTCGGTGAAGTTGGGAGGCGACGCCTGAAAGCCGACGCCTCCCTTTATTCCGGTCAGTTCGGCGGCGTCCTGAAAGATATTGCGGATGTCATTCTGCATTTGATCGGGTAAACGGCTGTCGGTGCGAACGATCAAGTCCATATGCTTGCCTTTATTACGCAACAATCCGTCCAGTTGAAGACGTCCGAGTTTGCTGAGGTCAACATCAATTACAAAACGGGTGCTCTCCTGTTCCTCGCCTTTCTCGTTATCGCCGCCATGACGGCGGGTCAGCAGACGAATCTGCTCAAGCCCGGCGCCGTTGAAAAAAGGAACCAATGTAATCTTCCAGTCATCGGAGGGGGAAGGCTCCTTGGACATGCGGCCGAGCGTGTTGAAATCATCCTTGAGGCGGGCCAGCAACTCAGGTCTGGCGCGTTGCAGCGCCAAAGCCGGTTCATCGCCGAACCAACTGCGCAAATTACCGCCCCGCAACGCCGTCAGGAAGAACAAGACGTTGGCCGCCAACTGTGAATCGGGGCGCGGAATTATGTTGTTTAACAAATGCCGGGCGGCGACGGGGTCGGCGTCCTGCAAGGCCGCCATCGCTTCCCTGAAGGCGGGCCAATCGCGCGACGCGAACATGCCTTCGCCGGAACCATAAGTGAATACTTGAGCCGGAGTAGCAGGCAACAGCGGCTTGCCGGTTACCTGAAGGGTCAGCGCAGAGCCTTCGGGCAGAGATGAGCGGACAGCCAGGGACAACTCTCCGGCCTCGGTCATAACCAGCGTTCGCCCGAAGGGCGATGCGCCGATGACAATGCCGTTCAAATTCTGTCCGGCGGCAAGGCCGGCAGTTCCCGCTTGCGGCAGAGACAGAAGAGGACCGTCGGGTCGGGGGAACTGTAAGGAAATGACCTTAACCGTAACCTGGGCGCCGACGGGAACAGCCGCCGGATTTCCGGGCGCCGCGCCGGGACGATGAACGGCGGCGGGAGCTGCGGATAACAATGTCGCCGGTCGGTTGGGGGCGCCCTGTTGTCCCGGCAAAGCGACTTGGGCCGTCCGGATGCCCGCCTGTTGAGGCGGCGGCGCAGTCATGGCTGCCTGCTGTGCCTGCCGTAGGTCTTGAGGTGCGCCGGGCGCTCCCTGGGGTAACAATGCTCCTTGCGGTCCCCGTGAGGCTTCCGCCGAAAAGCCGCCGGTTTGCCCCGAGGGTGGCCTCAACAGGGTGGCGGTGACCGTGCCGCCGACAATCAGGCTTGGCGGGGACGCTCTGCCCCCGGCTGTCGCGCCGCCGGCGGCGGTCGGGGCGATTTCCTTGCCGGCGGCTTGTTGAGCAACGACTTGACGCAGAGTTTTACCGTTCACGGAAATGATCTGCATCTGTATCTGGGGCATGAAGGCGCTGACCTGCAAGGACAGCGTTGCTCCCTGAGGCAAGGAAACGGCGGTCTGAACGGCAAAGGCGCCTAACGAAGTCTGCACCTGGAAAACGCTCTTGGCGTCTTGCTGTATGACGGTGCCTTCGAGTTTGGTTCCCACGGCAAGCAGGGTCAGCGGCGTCGGCGGGTTAAGCACGGTCGCCGACGGCAAAGGCGTCGAAGATGTCATTATCGGCAAAGGCAGGGGCAGCGGAACGATGGTGCTCATGACGCCTTCAGGTTTAATCTGATCTAATCATCTTTACTGCTATCTTTTCGACATCCTCGACGGCTTCGGCATTGGGCGAGCGCGTTAAAATAGACACCTGGTTGCGGATCGCGTCCGCCACCTTGTTGTCGCGGCGGATGATGCCGAGCAAAGGCGGAGAAATCTTGAGGAAACCCTCGCAGGCCTTGAGCAGAGTGTTATAGGTGCGTTCGCCCTCGCGGATGGAGTTAACCATGTTGATAACAATCTTGATTTTGGTGTCCGGACGCTCCATGTGAGTGATCTTGATAAAGGCGTAGGCGTCGGTCAGTGAAGTCGGCTCGTTGGTGGCCAACACCAGACATGAGTTGACGCCATGGGTAAGTTGGCGAACCGTCCGCTCCACGCCGGCGCCGAGATCCATGATCACCTTGTCATAACCGGCGGCCAGCAAGGCCAGATCGTCGCCGAGAATTTGCAGGCGTCCCGACGCTATATTGGCGAGGCCGCCGGAACCGGATCGTCCGGCGATAACGTCAAAGTTCCCCTCATCGTAGTGAACCACCGCCTGATTGAGGGTCAAGCGGCCGGTAACGACGCTGCCGAGGTCATGCTTGGGCATCAGGCCGAGTTGGATATCAAGGTTGGCCAGGCCCAGATCGCCGTCAAACAGCAGGACGCGGACGTTTTTGCTGGCCAGCGTGTGGGCCAGGGTAATGGAGAACCACGTCTTGCCGACGCCCCCCTTTCCGGAAGCAACGGCGAATATGTTGCGTCCCTTGGTGCGGGCGGCGAGATTGGGGGCTATCAGGGGATCCGGCGTCATTATGCGGCCTCGATCTTATAAGGGGTTTCAACTGAACTGGAAGAGTAGGGCATGATCAGACGGGCCAGTGAGACCGGATTGATCGGACTTAGCCCGTCGGAAACGTGGGGCGTGATGGAAACATTGCAAAACGTCATCCGGGCGGCGTCGGCCGCCGCCAGGACGCCGCCGAGGCGGCGCGCTATATCAAGGCGCGTCAGCAACAGTCTCCTGACGCCGATGGCGGCGAAAGAAGCCGCGATGTCGGCCATCTCAAAGGCGTCGCCTCCGGCGGCCAGGACGAGAACAGGCTCGGCGCCGGAAACTTTGATAAGTTCTCTCAAGTGGTCCATCTCGGTGTCGCTGAAGGGGTTTGTCCCCTGAGTATCGACAATAATCTGAACGGAGGAGGCGCCGTTGCTTCCCCTTAACGCCTTCACCATATCGCCGAGTTCCTTAACGGTATCGGCGGTCTTGAGGCCAAGATCGAGGATGCGGGTGAAGGCTTCAAGTTGTTCAACGCCCCCGGCGCGGCGGGTGTCGGTGGTTATCACTTCCACGGGCTGACTGGACAAGGCGGCGCGAGCGGCCAGTTTGGCGGTAGTAATGGTCTTGCCGACGCCGGGCGGCCCCACCAGCATGATCAGCTTGCCCTCATTCGGCTCGGATAAAGGCTCAAAACTGAAGCTGGAGTCCACCGCGCCGGCGAAGGCCATGGTCGGGTCTTCTTCATCCAGGTCGCCGGCGGCGTCAATAAGACGGTCAATCAGCCTGGACGGAGCGCCGTGATAGGTCAGGGCTTGGCGGATAGTGGCTATGACATCTATCTTTTCGTCTTCCGGGCGTTCGCAGACGGCGGCCTCGTCAATGGGCAATTCCTCTATAGCCGCGATCACCCGCGCCCCTTGGCCGTCAGCGCCTTTTTGGGTGGAAACGATAACGGCGTCTTCGCCCATCTCCCGGCGAACCAGTTCCATGGTTTCGGACATTGTCGGCGCGGAATAAGTTTTCAGGCGCATATCAGGTCACTTTTCCTATACGCTCCCGACGGTCTTGATGCGCGCCTTCGGATGGACCTCATTTTGCGACATAACCATGGTCATGGGCCGGAATCGCTCGACTATTGAACGCACATAGGGGCGGATGCCCGGACTGGTCAGCAAGACCGGAGATTCTCCCGCCATCGCCTGACGCTCAAAGGAGTTGCGGAGCGTCGTAATAAACTCCTGTAGACGCGACGGCGCCATTGAAAGCTGGCGGTCGTCACCCTGGCCGACCAGCGACTCGGCAAACCTCTGTTCCCAATCCGGCGACAGGGTGATCAGGGGGATAAATCCCTGCTCGTTGGTGTTCATATCACTGATCTGGCGAGCCAGACGGGCGCGGACATGCTCGGTAATCACCATCACGCTGCGGCTATGGCCGCAACCTTCGGATATGCCCTCAAGTATGGTCGGCAGATCGCGGACGGAAACCCGTTCGGCCAGAAGGTTTTGCAGGATACGCTGGATGCCGCCGATGGAAATTTGCGTCGGCACCATATCGGCGATCAATTTTTGCTGATCCTTGTCCAACTCGTCCATAAGCTTCTGAGTCTCGGCGTAGGAAAGCAGTTCCGCCATGTTGTCCTTGATTACTTCCGTAAGATGGGTAGTGATCACCGTCGCCGGATCAACCACCGTGTAGCCACGGAACAGGGCTTCTTCGCGATTGGGTTCATCAATCCACACGGCGGGCAGTCCGAATGTAGGCTCGGTGGTTTTCTCGCCGGGAATGGTGATGTCCTCGCCGCGAGGGTCCATGACAAGCATCATGTTGGGACGCAGGTCGCCGCGTCCGGCGTCAATCTCCTTGACGCGGATGATGTAAGTGTTGGGTTGAAGCTGCATGTTGTCCTGAATGCGCACCGAGGGCATGATAAAGCCGACGTCGGCGGCCATCTGACGACGCAGGGCCTTGATCTGGTCGGTGAGTCTTTGCCCCTCGCGGGGATTGTTGATCAGGTTTAACAGCCCGTACCCCAGTTCCAGACGCAGATAGTCGATGCGCAAGGCGGAGGCGATAGGCTCTTCTTCCATCGGCGACACGCCGGCCTCATCTTCTTCGGTGCGCGCGCGCGCCTCCTCGATTACCGTATCCTGCCTGCGGTTGAGGAAGAAGGCGTATCCCCCCAACATTGACGCTATGGCCGTGAAAGGAAGCAAAGGCATGCCCGGCAGCACCCCCAGGGCAAGCAGCAGAAAGGAACTCATCGCCAAAGACTTCGGCGAGTTGCCGAGCTGTTTGAACAGGGCCGCTTCGGTTGCTCCGGTAAGTCCCGCCTTGGTGACTACCAAACCGGCGGATGTGGAAACGATCAAGGCCGGAATCTGCGTGACCAGACCATCGCCGATGGTCAGTCTGGTATAAATGTCGGCTGCCGCAGAGAAGGTAAGGCCCTTCTGGGCGACGCCGATGATTATGCCGCCGATAATGTTGATGAAGACGATCAAAAGGCCGGCGACGGCATCGCCGCGAACGAACTTGGACGCGCCGTCCATGGCTCCGAAGAAGGTGCTTTCATCCTCCAGTTCTTTGCGGCGCAGCTTGGCTTCCGCTTCATCAATCAATCCGGTCGATAAATCGGCGTCTATAGCCATTTGTTTGCCCGGCATGGCGTCCAGGGTAAAGCGCGCCGCTACCTCGGCGATGCGCCCTGAACCCTTTGTGATAATGATAAAGTTGACGATAACCAGAATGGAAAAGACGATAATGCCGATGACGAAGTTGCCGCCCATTATGAAGCCGGAAAAGGCCTCAATAACCCTGCCGGCGGCGTGCGTGCCTTGATGGCCTTCAGCCAGAATAAGCCGGGTCGACGCCAGATTCAGCGACAGCCGCAACATCGTGGCGAGCAATAATACGATCGGAAAAGCGTTGAATTCCAACGGCTTGGCGATGAACAGCGCCGTCATCAGGATAAGCACGGAGATCATGATTGAAATGGCCAGGCCGATATCCATCAACCAGGACGGCAAGGGCAGGATCAACACCATAAGAATGATGACGACGCCGGCCGCCATGGCGATGTCGGGCCGCGTCAACAGCACAGACATGTAATGGCGGAAGTCTACGTCTGCCGGTCCCGCCGCTGCGGCTTTAGATGAAACTACGGCCATGAACGCCATTACCTTTTAGTGATTAATTATTTAAACCGCCGCCTGCTCGGCATCGCCGGGCGCAGGCACGTTAAACCCTTGCTCGTTATATAGTTTCAGCTTGTTCCTTAGAGTGCGTATGGAAATACCTAAAATATTGGCGGCGTGAGTGCGGTTGCCGACGCAGTAACTCAACGTATCAATAATAAGCCCCCGTTCGACCTCAAAGACGGTCTGTCCGACCAGCCCGCCCCGTTCGCCGTCTACGCCGCCGGCGGGCGCCGTCCGGCCCTGCGTAGCCGCGAACGGCGAAGGTCCGGCGATGTGGATATTATCGGCGTCAATCATTTCGCCGCCGGCAAACAGCACGGCGCGATGAAGGGTGTTTTCAAGCTCGCGCACATTGCCGGGCCAGGAGTGGTTCAACAGCTTTTGCTTGGCCTTGGGCGAAAGGGGCAGCGCCCGCACATCATTGGCCTCGGCATATTTGGCGATAAAGTGAGCGGCCAGCGCTTCAATATCCTTGGGGCGTTCGCGAAGCGGGGGAATTACCAGGTTGACGACGTTGAGGCGAAAGAAAAGGTCTTCGCGGAAGTTCCCTTTGGCCACCTCGTCTTCCATGTTGCGGTTGGAGGTGGCGATGATCCGCACGTTCACCTTAACCGGTTTTGAACCGCCGACTCTATCGACCTCGCGCTCCTGGATGACGCGCAGCATCTTGGCTTGGAGACGAATGTCCATCTCGCTGATTTCGTCCAGCAGCAACGTGCCTCCGTCAGCTTCCTCGAATCTGCCGATGCGCCGCGCCACGGCCCCCGTAAAAGCTCCCTTTTCATGACCGAATAATTCTGATTCCAGAAGATTTTCCGGGATAGCGGCGCAGTTGACGGCGATAAAGCGACCGCCGGAGCGGCGGCTTTTATCGTGCAGGTAGCGGGCCAGCAGCTCCTTGCCGGTGCCGGATTCTCCCGTCACCAGGATGCCGGCGTCGCTGGAAGCCACCTTGTCGGCCAGCGCTAGTAAGTTGATCATGCTCTCGTCAGTGAGGATGATGGGGTGGCTTTCCTCGGAAACGGCGGCCAGCACGGCGGCGATGAGATCGGCGTTGGGCGGCAGGGGGATATATTCCCTGGCCCCGGCTTTGATGGCGCGAACCGCAGCTTGCGTATCGGCGCCGATGCCGCAGGCAACCACCGGCGTGTTGATGCGTTCCGACTTCAGACTCTGAACCAGAAGGCCGACATCCCATTTGACATCGATCATTACCAAATCGGCGCCTTGACCCGACCTGAGAACAGCGAGGCCTTTTTCTACATCATCCGCCTGAAGCACATCGGCGCCATGGGAAATGGCGATCTGGCCGGCATTTCCAAGCTGTCCTTCAAGGGTTCCGATAATAAGCAACCGCATATTCAAATTCTCTCAAGTTTAATCAAAATATCGTACGCGCTTCGCCGGCGGCAGGACGCTGTTCAAAAGCATTTCCAGTCTGCGGGGGTTTTCCTGCCTGCCTATTGACGCCGCTCCCATCAGATAGACATTGTTGACCAGGGTCTCTTCGGCGGAATTCCGCTCAAGCTTTGACGCCAAAGGCAAAAAAACTATGTTGGCGAGTACCGCTCCGTAAAAGGTGGTGAGCAGAGCCACCGCCATGCTGGGTCCGATGGTGGACGGATCGTCCAGATGCCCCAGCATCTGCACTAAACCGACAAGGGTGCCGATCAGGCCCATCGCCGGAGCAAACTCAGCCGCCTTGCGAAGGACGCTGGTGCTTTTGATGTGACGCATGATGGTAGCCTGTATATCGCGGCACAGGATGGCTTCCACCTCTTCGCCCGGCGTGCCGTCAACGACCATAGAGATTCCTTTATGCATGAACGCATCGGCGCTTATGGATTCAAGCACGTTTTGAAGTGAAAGAACGCCTTGCTTGCGGGCCATCTCGGCGACGCGCAAAATCTGGATCGCGGCCTCGGAGGCATCGCGTCTGCCGTAGAAAACCGTCTTCATTATGACTTTGAAAGTGTGCCCGATTTCAGCGAACGAGAAGCATACGGTGGTAACCGCCAAGGTGCCGCCGAAAACAATCAGGATCGAGGGTATATCAATGAAAGATTTTGCATCGCCGCCCATGACAATCGCCGACATGATCAGCGCGAAGCCGCAAAAGAGGCCGATAACAGTCGCCATGTCCATGGAGAACTTGACCCTTCCCGCCTGAATGCCGGAATCGATATTTGTCTCACTATTCGTCATGGCGTCTGCTTTCTTGCGGCATTATTGCTATCTGTCGGTTTTGATAATTTCCGTCATCGTCACGCCGAGACGGTCGTCAACGACCACGACTTCGCCGCGAGCCACCAGACGGTTGTTTACATAAATATCAATGGCTTCGCCTACCTTGCGGTCCAATTCAACCACGGCGCCCCGGCCCAGTTTCAAAAGCTGGCTCACCTGCATGGAGGATTTTCCAAGCACGGCGGAAACCTGCACCGGGATGTCGTAGATCGCTTCCAGATTCTGGGGGGTGATGTCGCCGCCGAAATCGGGAGGAGCGGATTGCCCTGTTCCGGAGGCAGCGGACGACGGACCCGTATCGCTTTCCAATTCGGAAAGCTGGAGATTCGTTGTCCTTGCTCCTTTATCCGCGTTATTCTCCGCCATAGCCGACTCCCAAGATTAAATGTTAATCGCCTCAGTTGAAATTGCGCTCAATAATCGCGTCGATTTCCTGCCACAGGACCTCCATATTGCGCTCGGCGCCGCCGCTGCCCCAATCGATTTTGCAATCGCTGATCGGCAGGGCGGAATCCGGTTGCAGGATCAGCTTGCCTTTGAAATTACCGCTCTTGACCAGCGCTTCGACATGTTCAAGTATTTGATCGTGCAGTTTATCGTTGACCCGAACGGTGACCTGCGGCTCATCAATTACTTTTTTAAGGATCATTTCAATCATTCTCTCAATCTCGCCCAAGGCGTTGCGCTCGCCGAGTGCCGGAAGCGCCTTACGCGCTACGGCAAGGGCCGCCGCCATGGCGTTTCGCGCTTCAACAACATTGGCTTTTTCCTGAATGCCGTAGATATCCGACAGATTCTTCATTATCGTCTTCAGTGTTTCAGAGGTCTGTTGTTGAACAGCGCTTGATGCCTCGCGAATGCCTTCTTCCTTGCCGTCGTCAAACCCCGCATCGTATGAAATTTCCAGATTATATCCCTTAAAAACAGGCTCGATTACCTCAGGCTCGACATCCTCAACGACATCTTCAGTTTTCTCAATAAGCGGCGTTTCTTCTTTAAAGTCGACATCAAAGAGGAACTTTCTTACGACCGTCATGCTCAATATATCCGATCATGCAAATCAATTTATTTGTCAGCCCGTCTTAATGGCCTGATTCGGTCGGTCAGTACACCAGTTCGTCTTCCTCGCCGCCGCTGGCGATGACGATCTCTCCGGCGTCGGCCAGCGCCTTGGCGGCTTGAACGATGCCCGCCTGGGCCTCATCCACGTCCTTGAGGCGAACAGCGCCCATCGCCTCCATGTCTTCCTTCATCATCTTGCCGGCGCGCTCCGACATGTTCTTGAAGAACAGGCTCTTGACGTCTTCTGACCCTCCCTTCAAGGCCAGCGCCAACTGACCTTTGTCCACTTGACGAAGCACGGCCTGGACGCCGGCCATGTCCAGTCTGGCCAGATCGTCGAAGGTAAACATCAGTGATTTGATCTTTTCCGCTGATTCCCGGTTGCGTTCTTCCAGCGCCGTCATGAAACGGTTTTCGGTGTTGCGGTCCAGGCTGTTGAAAATTTCCGCCATCATCTCGTGAGAATCGCGTCTGGCCGAGCGCGCCAGGGTGCTCATGAACTCGGAGCGCAGCGTTTGCTCGACGTTGTCCAGAACCTCTTTTTGCACGGCCTCCATGCGCAGCATGCGCATGATTACTTCCATCGAGAAGCTTTCCGGCAGCAGGGCCAGCACCTTTGAGGCGTGATCCGATTTGATCTTGGAAAGAACCACCGCCACCGTCTGCGGGTACTCGTTCTTGAAATAGTTGGCCAGCACCGTCTCGTTGACGTTCTCAAGCTTGTCCCACATGGTGCGGCCGGCGGGACCACGGATTTCTTCCATGATCTGGTTGACGCGCTCCTGGGGCAGAGAAGCGTACAGCAGCCGTTCGGTGCTGTCGAAGGAGCCGGTCAGGGAACTGCCGCCGCCGGAAAGCTGATCGGCGAATTCGACGAATAAACGCTCAACGACAGTGGCGCTGATGTTGCCCAGTGTCGCCATGGTTTGGGACATGTCCCGGATTTCTTCGTCGTCCATCTTCTCGAACAGGGTGGCGGAGTGCTCCTGACCCAGCGCCAGCATGAAGACGGCCGCCTTTTGGGGACCGGATAGCGAGCGTGCGTCGTCTTTAACTCTGGCCATAATTCAATTCTATCCTAGCTTTCCTGATACATCCAGGAGCGTATGATGGACAATGCCTCGTCAGGGTGCTTGCCGATGATTTCGCCGACTTTCTTCACCGAGGAGGCCTTAACCCGGCCTTCGACGCGGTCGATATCAATCAGTTCCTCGAAATGCTCTTCCTCGACCGGCGCTATGCTCTTGGGCATCGGGGCGCCCAGGGCCGGCGCGGAGGTGTCGGCAAGCAGCCGCCCGTCGGGAGTGACGGCGATTCCTGTCGGGATGGACTCGAAGGCGCGGCTGACCAGCGGACGCACCACCAGCAGGATAACCAGGATGGCGACGATGCCCAACACCAGGAATTCGGCGATGCGCAGCATATCGTTCTTGTCGAGGCCGAAGAACAACTCCAGGGGTTTTTCTTCCGCCATGCCGAGGTCGGCGAACTCCATGTTGATCACATCAACGGAATCCCCCCTGTCGGCATTGAAGCCGATGGCGCTTCGAACCAGGGTGGCCAGAAGCTCCATATCGGCGGCGGGACGCGCCGCGTAAATTTGTTTACCTGTTTCCTGGTCGTTCGTGCGAACGCCGTCCACCAGCACGGCTACCGAAAGGCGTTTGATGATGCCGGATTCGCGCACATGGTTAATGATCTTCTTGGAAATTTCAAAGTTGATCGTTTCCTCGGTGCGGTTTTGCGCCGTTTTGGCGGAGGCGCCGCCGGCCCCGCCTGCGGCGATATTCGGGTCGGGAAGGTTATTGGCGACGCCTACCTGCTGAGAGGAGTCGGCCTCATTGGAATTGGCTGATTCTTCGATACTCTGCGTCGAGCGCACCACCTGACCGTCGGGAATGAACTGTTCTTCGGTTGTATCGATGCGGTCGAAGTCCATCTCGCTGGTCACCTCGGCGCGCGCCCGACCGAAGCCCACTGTCTTTTCGAGCAATCCCTCAATGGTGCGGGCCAGACGATTTTCAAATCCCCGCTTGCGTTCCTCGGCCTTGGCGTCGAGTGAGCCGGCGGTTCCGCCGCCGTCGAATCCGGGAGCCAGCAAAGCGCCCTTGTTGTCGATAATGGAAATGAGGTTGGGCGCCAGTCCCGGAACCGCCGCCGCCACCAGATGTTGAACGGCTAAAACCTGTTCGTTGCTCAAACGGCCCGCCCCTCCCATCTTGATGATGATTGAGGCGCTGGGCGGCTGTTGTTGACGGGAGAACAGCTCACGCTTGGGCAGCACCAGATGAACCCGGGCCGATCTCACCATATCAAGGGAGCCGATGGTTCGGGCCAGTTCGCCTTCCATGGCGCGCACCAGATTGATATTCTGGACGAAATTGGTTGTGCCTAACGTGCTGGCGGTGTCGAAAATTTCATAACCGATGGCGCCGGCGCTGGGCAGCCCTTGGCCGGCCATATCCATGCGGAGCTTTGCAACCTTGTCTCCGGGGACGAATATCTGGGCGCCGTTGCCCTTTAATTCATAAGGGATGTTCTGGCTGTCAAGCTGGGATATGATGCGGGATGAATCGCCTTGCGCCAGATCGCCGTATAACAGCGACATTTGCGGCGTCCCGAACCGGGTGATGAGATAGATGAAAAAGAAGACCAGCCCGAAGACCATGGCTCCCATTACGGCCAGGCGCATAGGACCGAGATTGCGAAGGGCCTGCACTAAAGTTTCCACTAATCGTCCCCTTATCCGGCGTTAGAAAAACTGCCCCCGTCCACCATGCGACGGGGAATTTCCTGCTTGATTTTCATAATATAGTGCATGGAACGTGAAAAAGACGTTAACAACCCGGCAAAATTTGCCTAGTAATTTTCATAATAATTTCGATACCACCGGACGAAACGGGGAATGCCTTCCTCGATGGTGGTTTTGGGCATGTAGCCGAAGTCGCGCCGGGCGTCGGCGATGTCGGAGTAAGTCTCCTTGACGTCGCCGGGCTGCATGGGCTTGAACGCGATCCCGGCCTTTTTCCCTAGTTCTCTTTCGATCAAGGCGATGAAATCCATGAGGTTTTCCGAGCGGCTGTTGCCGATATTATAAAGACGGCACGGCGGCCCATCTCCTTTTTTGCCGATGGAAGGCGGGTGGTCGAGGCAGCGCAGCACGCCGTCAACGATATCGTCGATATAAGTAAAGTCCCGCTTCATATCGCCGTTATTGAAGACGGGGATCGGCTCGCCGGCCAGTATCTTGCGCACAAATATAAAGGCCGCCATATCGGGCCGCCCCCAAGGGCCATATACCGTAAAGAAGCGCAGCCCCGTCTGCGGCAGTTCAAAAAGATGAGCATAGGCATGGCTCATCACTTCCATTGCCTTTTTGGTGGCGCCGTAAAGGGACAACGGGGAGTCGGTGCGGTCATCCACCGCGAACGGCATTTTTTCGTTAGACCCGTAGACCGATGATGACGAGGCGTAAACCATGTGATGAAAAGGTTTCAGCCGACGGCAGGCTTCGAGAAGCACCAGATGTCCCTCGATGTTGGCGCGGGTGTAGGCGTAGGGGTCGATCAGGGAATAGCGCACCCCCGCCTGGGCCGCCAGATGAACGATTCGGTCGATATCCCCGTGGTTTTTGATCAGACTATCCACATCGGCGCGCTCGGCGATATCCAGACGCTCGAAGGAGAACCCGTCCTCATCCTTGAGGACGGCGAGGCGCGCCTTTTTCAGGGAAACATCATAGTAGTCATTCAGGTTATCAACGCCGACCACCCGCTCGCCCCGCTTAACAAGCGCTTGGCAAACGTGAAAACCGATGAAGCCGGCGGCGCCGGTAACCAGGACCGTCATGTTTATGTCCGTCGCAAAAAGATATTGCCATCCATATAACCGTCGGCGGCGCAAAAATCACGCCCTAAGACGACAATCGGCGGCATTATATCGGGTTAACTTCAAAACCTTGACACTATCGCGGCAACATTGGCTATAAGGTAATTATGCCGCTGCAAAAAAACTTCACATATTGGCGTCAGCGTATCGAAGAAACGCCGGATGCCGACAAGTTGGACGGCACCGTGCGGGACGCGGTCATGGTATTGCTGGAATCTCTCCAGGCAAACCCGGAGACCTATTCCGAGCTTTCCAAGCAGGTCATCGAATTCATCTCTAAAAAGCAGGACTTTACAGAAAGAAAACAGCGGGCGCTGAAGGTGATTGAGCCTCTTACCCAGATCAGTCGGGCGGCGGCTCTCGAAACAGCCGCCAGGGCGCTCACCCAGTCCGCCAAACCCGCTTTGGCGGTCGTCCCCGCTGAAAATGAGGCGGAAGACGCGCCCAAGCTCAACGCAAGCTTTGAGGCGGCATTCACCGAAAGCTTGTGCGCTTTTCTCCGCGAGAAGCTCACGCCCTGGCAAATCACTACGGAACATTCGACGCCGTTGCCGTTTATCCTGGCGCCGGGATTCGCCGATGTTTTTGAAAAGGCCATCCGCGCCTACATCATACCCGCCGTGCTCGATAATCGCCGCATCAGGATTATGGCTCAGAGCATGAACATGGAAGAAGCTGACGAAAACGCCTTCATGGCCGAATTTGAAAAGCCGCTGAAGGAAAACGTCGTCCGCTACGTCTGGGAAAACCGCTGGGATAACATCAAGAATACCATAAGCGCCATAAACAAGGCCGAAGAGGCAAGAAAGAGGGACAAACATAAAAAAAAGTCCCTGCTTAATGTGTTCAAACGCGATAAGAAAAAGACTTACCTGACCACCGCGATCAAACTTAACGAAGAACTTGAAAAGGAAGCCTCGCAGGTCTGGGACATCATCAAGACCGGCGCCGTAGAGAACAATTTCGACCCGCCGGATATTACCGACATCATGGTCTATAAAGCTCTGCCTGAATACGACCCTGAAAAAATCCGCAACGGCATGAATGGAATCAGGCAGATGCTGCGCCAAGAGATTACCGAGGGCGAGGGGCGTGACGGATCGGGGCGCAAGTTCATGTGTGACCTGATCAATAAAATGCCGCCCCATTGCGGGGAACTTCTCTCCCTTTGGGCCTATTTCGCCTGTCCGCAGGATTTCTCGACTAAAGTCCAGAAATCGTTCGTCGCCTCTCAAGGCACCACCGCCGACTCCCGCAGACGCCGTCTGCCCGTTTTTTTCCGCTGGGTTTCCACCGATGCCGGCGGATTATCCTGACCAACGGCCATGCTGAAGAAATTTGTCTCCAAGGCCATAATGTCGCTGGTCACGGGGAAAAGCGCCGCTCCCAAAAACCAGAATGAATTACTGTGTCCGGACGAGAGAGTTGCGAAGCCGGTCGAGCCGGATCGTCTGTTTGATGCTTTAACCAGACTGGAGAAGGCCCTTGACGAAGGAACCTTGAATGCGGCGCCTGCGGCTCAGGGGCGACCAGCGCCGCCCGGCGGCGGCAGCAGCCCGAAAATAACGGACACCCGCCGGGCATTGATCCGTCAGGCCCTGGCGACTCAGCGCGACAAGGCAAAAGTCCTCGGCGACCTCAGCCCCGATGACAGGCTCAGGCTCCATCTGATGGCGAAAAAACTCATAATGCCCGGCAAGAAGTAGGGCAGGCGTTGCGCCGTATGAAGCGCCGTATTAATGTAAACGACGTAAGTTTATGGCGGTTCCGATCAGGGACGCGCTTGGCTTGAGGTGATTTTAGTGAATCGTCCGCTGTTGCTCGCCGTTATCGGCGCCGGCGTCGTCGCCGTCGCCATCGGATTGAACTTCCCCCTGTGGCGGAACGGCGGCGACGATATGCAAAATGCCCGACCGCCCGCAAAACAGAAGGCGGCTCCCGCGACAAAGCCTGAACAACCCGCAAAAGCCGCTCCTGTCGTTCCGCCGAGTTTTGACATTGCCCGCATCAACCCCAAGGGAGATACCGTCATTGCCGGAAGGGCTATGCCCGGCAGCGTCGTCGCCATCCTGGACGACGGCAAGGAAATCGGAGTTGTTACTGCCGATGAGAGCGGCGAATGGGTGTTTATTCCCGCCAAGCCGCTGGAGCCGGGCAGCCACCAACTAAGCCTGGAAATGCGTTTTGGGGGGGCGGCGCCGCTGGCCTCTGCGGATATGGTCGTGCTGGTGGCGCCGGAGAAGAACAAGGATATTGCCGGTCGTGAAACGGCGGAGCCGTCCCAGGCCTTGGCGGTGAAGGTCGCCAAGGACGGTCAGGGCGCCGGCGTCGTGTTGCAGAAACCGACGCCTTCGGCAAAAGAAAATATCTTCTCCATTTCCATCGACTCCATCGACTATGGCGACTCCGGCAAACTGTTTATCAGCGGTCGTGCGGCGGCCGGCGGATTACTGCAAATTTACCTGAACAACGGCCTTATCGGCCGCGTCCGGGCCGGCGGCGACGGCGGCTGGCGCATGAGTCCCCAATCAGTGATCGCGCCCGGCGACTACTCCCTTAGGGCCGATCAGGTGGATGCCGCCGGCAAGGTGCTGGCGCGGATTGAAATTCCTTTCACCCGCGCCGAATCGCCGAAGGAAAAAAATGCCGCTACCGTTATTGTCCAGCCCGGCAACAGTTTGTGGCGCATCGCCCGCAATACCTATGGTCAAGGAACGCAGTTTACCGTCATATATGAGGCCAATGCAGAGCAGATCAAAAACCCGGACCTGATTTATCCGGGACAAATTTTTACCTTGCCGTCAAAACAAGGAAACAAAGATTGAAAACCATCCTGGTTCCCGTCAACCGCGCCGGTCTGCCGTTTATCGCTTTGTTCGCGGCGGTCTCTGTGGCGTTGGCCCTTGTCGCCCGGCCCCTGGGCTGGGTCGGCGTTGTTTTGACCCTGTGGTGCGTCTATTTCTTTCGCGATCCGCAGCGGGTGACGCCGACCCGTCAAGGGCTGATCGTCAGCCCCGCCGACGGCGTTGTTCAGTTTATCGACCGGGCGCCGCCGCCGCCGGAACTGGATATGGGCGACGAAGCGAGGCTGCGGGTTTGTATCTTTATGAATGTCTTTAACGTTCATGTGAATCGGGCGCCGTGCGACGGCGTCATCACCAAGCTGGTCTATACGCCGGGCAAGTTTTTCAACGCCTCGCTGGATAAGGCCAGCAAGTTCAACGAACGCCAGGGCGTACGCATGAAAACGGCGGAAGGTCACGACATCGCCTTCGTCCAGATTGCCGGACTGGTCGCCAGGCGCATCCTGTGCCTGCTCAGTGAAAATCAGACGGTGCGCGCCGGTGAGCGTTTCGGTCTTATCCGTTTCGGCAGCAGGGTCGATGTCTACCTGCCCGAGGGCGTGTCGCCGCTGGTCGCCGTCGGACAACTTACGACGGCCGGAGAGACCGTCATCGCCGACATCAACGCCAAGGAACCGCCGCGCGTCGGGGAGGTGCGTTAGAAACATGGCAAGACGCCCTCGCCGCCCTCGCCTGAAGGGGCTTCCCTTCAACAGGATGATCCCCAACATCCTCACTCTTATGGCCATGTGCTCCGGCCTGACGGCGATCCGCTTCGCCATTCAGGACAGATGGGAACATGCGGTGCTGGCTATCGTCGTCGCCGCCATTCTGGACGCCCTGGACGGTCGCGTCGCGCGCATCCTCAAGGGCACCAGCAAGTTCGGCGCCGAGTTGGACTCGCTGGCCGATTTTGTCAGCTTCGGGGTGGCGCCGGCGATAATCCTGTATCTATGGACGATGAAAGACGCCGGCAGGGCGGGATGGTTGCTGGTGATGTTGTTTTGCGTGTGTTGCGTGCTCAGGCTGGCGCGTTTCAATACCAATATAGATGAGCCGGGCGCCCCGCCCTGGTCCTATAATTTCTTTACCGGAGTTCCGACGCCGGCGGGCGCCGGACTGGTGCTTTTGCCGTTGATCTTTTCCCTTCAGTTAGGCGATGGCTTTTTCCGGCAGCCGTGGGTGACATCGATCTTTCTGGTAACGGTGGCGGGACTGCTGGTCAGCCGCATTCCCACTTTCGCCTTCAAGAAGTTCAAGGTTCCCATCCCTTGGGTGTTGCCGATGATGCTGATCGTCGGTCTGGTTGTCGCTTCGCTGGCCAGCGCCCCGTGGGCGACTCTGTCGATCAGTTTGTCCGTCTACCTTGTAACTATTCCGTTCTCCGTTCGCGCCTATGCTTCCCTGCAGCGTCAGGCGGAAGACATCCAGGGCGCCGCCGTTAATCCTGCCGACGGTGATAAAAGTAAAGAAAATCTATCCAAATAGCTGGGGGGCTATCCGGGTGTCGCGCAAAGTGGGGATTTATCCGCAGGAAGAATGCGCCGGCGACGCCGACTTGCGTAGCGCGCCCGCTTACGCGGCAATCGATCTTGGAACCGGCAATTGCCGCATGTTGATGGCTTCCTCCGTTAATGGAGAGCTTTGCGTTTTTGGTTCATTCTCGCGCATCATCCGCCTGGGCGAGGGATTATCGACCGGCTCCCGCCTCGGCGACGCCGCCATTGAACGCGCTATCGACGCCCTTAAGGTTTGTTCCGCAAAAATACATAAAGGAAAAGTGCGTCGAATCCGCGCCGTCGCCACCGAGGCTTGCCGTCGCGCCGCCAACAATCGGGAGTTCGCGGAAAAGGTTAAGGCGGAAGCCGGGATCGTTCTGGAGACGATATCGGCCAAGGAAGAATCTGAATTGACGCTTGCCGGTTGCGCAATATTGTTGAGCGCCGATACTCCCTACGGGCTGATCGTTGATATCGGCGGCGGCAGCACCGAATTGATGTGGATCGAGTTGACCCAAGGCCGACCGCCGCGATTGCTTGATATGATATCGATTCCATTAGGCGTGGTTGCTCTGGCCGAACGTTTCGGCTGCGATGCGATATCAAGCCGTTCTTACGCCGAGATGATGAAGCTGATCGATACCGGCCTGTCGGATTTCGACGCCAGGAACTCGATTTACGGCGAGATCGCCGGCGGCAAGGTTCAGATGCTGGGAACGTCCGGCACCGTGACTATGCTCGGCGGCCTGTATCTGGATCTGCCGCACTACAGCCGCTCCATGGTTGATGGTCTGGACATGGACGTTGAGCCTGTCCTGGCTATCGCTTCCCGCCTCGCCGCCATGAACCGCGCCGAGCGCGCCGTCATTCCATGTATCGGTCGCCAGCGCGCCGAACTGGCGGTGGGGGGGTGCGCCTTTCTCGAAGCCATTCTGCGGCGCTGGCCGGTGAAGCGGCTGCGCGCCGCTGATCGCGGCATCCGCGAGGGGTTGCTGCTTGGGATGATGGCCGAGGACGGCGAGCTTTCTTCCGGCGCCGGACGATGACCGCCGGTCGGGGCAAGGGTTCAAAGGGCGGCGTACGTCTAAGCGGTCGGGGCGTCGCCACCCGTGTAAAAACGGCCAAGAAACGCAAGACCTCTTCAACGCTTTGGCTCAAGCGCCAACTCAACGATCCCTACGTTGCCGAAGCCGCCCGGCGGGGCTATCGCTCCCGCGCCGCCTTCAAGCTGATTGAACTGGATGACCGTTTCCATTTTCTCAAGCCGCGCTCAAGAGTCGTGGACCTGGGCGCGGCGCCGGGAGGATGGACCCAGGTCGCCGTCGAACGGGTGAAGGCGGATAAGGGCGAAGCCTTGGTGGCGGCGTTGGATATTTGTGAAATGGAGCCGGTAAGCGGCGCCAAGATCATTCACTGTGACTTCCTTGATGACCAAGCCCCGGCCCTTATCAGGGAAGCCCTCGGCGGTCCGGCGGATACGGTGCTTTGCGATATGGCGTCGCCGGCCACCGGCCATACCGCCACCGATCACTTGCGGATCATGGGCCTGTGCGAGGCGGCGTTCGCCTTCGCCTGCGAGATACTGGCGGCGGACGGAGCATTTGTCTGCAAGGTGCTGCAAGGCGGAACCGAACAGCAGCTTCTCGCCGATATCAACCGCCTGTTCAAAAATGTGCGCCACGCCAAGCCGCCGGCAAGCCGCTCAGACTCCGCCGAGATGTATCTGGTGGCGATGGGGTTTAAGGGGGAGTGCGCATCGAGGTCAGGTCTTGAATTGTGAATTTGCAAGCTGCGTGACCTCAGCCCTGTTTCAAAATCATCCCGTTTTATCCGCCTCAAACGCTACGCCTTCATAGACAGCTCCCAACAGAATCTCGATGCCGATGGATGAGAGGAGGAGAACTGCGTCTTTCCCCTCCACGTCGATAACAGTCCAGGTTTCTGCCGAACGACGCCACTGTTCCGCCTTGACGGCATCGGATGAAATAAGAATGATTTCTTTGACGGATGGTATCCTGCGATAGTCCGGCAGCTTGATTGCCCGGTCATGGGCGGCAGTAGACGGCGATAGAATTTCGATAATTACGACCGGGTCGAAAACATGAGCAGAACCGGCTGCCGGCGGCGTACAACTTACCGCAAGGTCGGCTTGGTAGTAGGCGTCATCCCTGCCGGGAATTCGTATGCCGGCTTCCGAAAACCCACCGCATGGAGGCCTCAACCGGCGTGCGATCTCGTGACCGCAGTTGAAGGCTATCTTGCTGTGCCCCGGTCCCGGCGGAGCCATGGCGAAAACTTCGCCGCCCACCAACTCGTATCGAGCGTCGGCGTCACCGTCCCAGACCAGGAATTCCTCCACCGTCATTCGGGCAGGTGGCTGCTTTAGCGCCGTGCGTCCCACGCTGATGCCTTTCTCAAACCTTGCCGCATGGTTGGAACTATAGCAGATTTCCCCATGACAAGGGAAACCGTAATCGCCGGACATATGGCTTAAGTAGCCTTCAGCCATGCGTCCAGCGCGTCCAGCGCTCTTTTGGACATGGCTTGTTTGCGGTCGCGGCCTTTTAACAGGCGGCCCTTGTCGTTTCTGGCGTCGATGGGGGGGAACAGGCCGAAGTTGACGTTCATCGGCTGAAAGGTTTCCGGGTTGGCGCCGCCGGTGATGTGGCCGAGAATAGCGCCCAGCGCCGTTTCCGGCGGCGGCGGCGACGGCTCCCGGCCAAGACGCTCCCGACCGGCAAAACGGCCGGCCAGCAGGCCGACGCCGGCGCTCTCGACATAGCCTTCGCAGCCGGTGATCTGCCCGGCGAAACGAATGGATTGTCGTAAACGCAACGTGCCGTCCAGCAGTTTGGGGCTGTTGATGAAAGTGTTGCGGTGCAGACCGCCGAGGCGGGCGAACTCGGCCCCTTCCAGGCCGGGGATGGTGGTGAAAAGGCGTTTCTGCTCGCCATGGGTCATCTTGGTCTGGAAACCGACCATGTTGTACAACGTCCCCAGCGCATTATCCTGACGCAGTTGGACCACGGCGCGGGGTTTGGTCTGCGGGTTGCGGGGGTTGGTCAGGCCCACCGGCTTCATCGGGCCATAGGCCAGTGTCTGCGGCCCCCGCGACGCCATCACCTCGATCGGCAGGCAGCCTTCAAAGTAGGGAGTGTCCTTCTCCCAGTCGCGGAAATCGACGGTGGCGGCGGTGGTCAGGGCGGCGACAAAGGTCTCGTATTGGTTATGATCCAACGGACAGTTGATGTAGTCGCTGCCCTCCCCCTTGTCGTAGCGGGACTGAAACCAGGCCTTGGTAAAGTCGATGGAGTCCTTGTAAACAATCGGCGCCAGGGCGTCGAAGAAGGCCAGCGAGTCCTCGCCGGTCATCCGGCGGATGGCTTCGGCGAGCGCCGGCGAGGTCAGCGGCCCGGTGGCGATGATCACCGAATCCCGGTCATCCAATTCGGTGACTTCCTCGCGCCTGATGGTGACCAGCGGTTCGTCTTCCAGCGCCTGCTGGACCGCCTTGCTGAACCCCTCCCGGTCAACGGCGAGGGCGGCCCCCGCCGGCACCTTGTTGGCGTCGGCGCAGCGCATGATCAGCGATCCCATCCGCCGCATTTCCTCGTGCAGCAGGCCGACGGCGTTGTATTCGGCATCGTCGGAGCGCAACGAGTTGGAACACACCAGTTCGGCCAAGTTGCCGGTGACATGAGCCTCGGTCAGACGATTCGGACGCATCTCGTGAATGATCGCCGGAACGCCTAAACGGGCCGTCTGCCAGGCGGCTTCCGAGCCGGCCAGACCGCCGCCGATGATGTGAATCGGTTGAGAGTTATTCATGACGCCGACGGATGAAGCGCCGCCGCCCTGACGGCGGATAGGGTGGTGCGGGTGTTGATGATATCGGGATCGTATCTCAACTCGATCAGCGCCGGTTTGCCGGAGGCGCGGGCGCGGGAGAACGCCGGGGCGAAGTCCTCGGTTTTCTTTACCCTTTCGCCGTGAGCGCCGTAGGCTTCGGCCAGGGCGGCAAAGTCGATATCATAGAGGTCGGTGCCGATGACGCGCCCCGGATGGCGGCGTTCCTGGTGCATGCGGATGGCGCCGTACATGCGGTTGTTGAAAACGAGAATTATCGGGGCAACGCCGTACAGCGCCGCCGTCGCCAGTTCCTGGCCGGTCATGGCGAAGCCGCCGTCGCCGACCATTCCCACCGCGCACCGCTTGGGATCGGCGATCATGGAAGCTACCGCCGCCGGCACGCCGTAACCCATGGCGCCGCTGGTCGCCCCCAGCATCCGGCGTCCGCCGCCGAAAGTAAGAAACCTCTGCGGCCAGCCCGAGAAGTTGCCGGCGTCGACGGTGATTACCGCATCGGCGGGCAGCATTTTGTCCAGCTCGACCATGACCCGGCCCAGGTCCAATGGTCCGCCGGAGGCAGGCGGCTCAAAGTTCTTTATGTAGTCATTGCGGGCTTCCTCGGTCCACCGGCGCCATTGCCTGCCGGCTATCGGCTTGAGGCCGGCGGCGGCGGCGGCAAAGCCGGCCATAGCCGAATGGATAGCCAGATTCGGGTGAAAGACGCGCCCAAGTTCTTCGGCGGACGGGTAGACATGGATCAGGGTCTGTTCGGGCGTGGGACAGCCGATCAGGGTATAGCCCTGGGTGGTTTTCTCGCCGAGTCGCGCCCCCACCGCCAGCAGCAGGTCGCTGTCCTTGATGCGCCGGACCAGCGCCGGGTCGGGGCTTATGCCCATCTCGCCGATGTAGCAGGGATGGCGATTGTCCGGCAGATCGTTGCAGCGGAACGAGGCGCATACGGGAAGGGCGTTGGCCTCGACGAAGGAGGCGATGTCGAGGCGCGCCTGCGAAGTCCATCCGCCGCCGCCGAGCATTGCCACAGGTCGCCGGGATTTCGCCAGCAGCTTCATCATCGCTTCCATGTCGGCGGCGTCGGGTTCGGCATGGGTCGGCTTGAAAGGGCCGACGTCCGGCGCCCCGGTTGTCTCGCGCAGCATGTCTTCGGGCAATGCCAGCACTACCGGGCCGGGGCGTCCCGAAACGGCGTCATGAAAGGCGCGGGCCATGATTTCGGGAACCTGTCCGCTGTCGTCAATCTGCTCCACCCGTTTGGCCAGCGGAGCAAACATGCGCCTGAAGTCAACTTCCTGGAAGGCCTCGCGGCCTATGTTGGGGCGCGCCACCTGTCCGATCAGCAGAATCATCGGCGTCGAGTCCTGGAAGGCGGTATGCGCCCCGATGGCGGCGTTGCAGGCGCCGGGTCCGCGAGTCGCCATGCAGACGCCGGGCTTGCCGGTGAGCTTGGCGTAGGCCTCGGCCATATTGGAGGCGCCGTGCTCGTGGCGGCAGGCGATCAGCCTGATCCGGTCGCTTACGTCATGCAGCGCGTCCAGCACCTCCAGGTAGCTCTCGCCGGGTACGCAGAACACGGCATCGACGCCGTGGGCGAGCAGGGAGGCGACAACCAGACGCCCGCCGGTTCGGGAAGGGTTGGCCGGGAACTTCGGGTGAGCGTCACAATCCTTTTTCGGCATACGGAGATGAATAACCGAAGCTTTTCCGTCCTGAAAGCGGTAAAAGAACAAATCACCGAATTTACCCCGCCGGTTGCGGATGTGAAATTATTATGTTGTACGGACTGCATACAACCGCTACAATGAGAATTGACGGATGATCAGGTCATTTAGATGCAAGGATACCGAGAAAATCTGGAACGGTGAAAAGTCCCGCAAGTTTCCCGGCGACATGCAGGATCGGGCCTTGCGGAAACTGCGTCAGCTTGATGCCGCGCAGACCCTTGATGATCTGAAAAATCCGCCCGGCAACCGGCTGGAGCATCTGAAAGGCGACCGCAAGGGCCGGATGAGCATCAGGATTAACGATCAGTGGCGCGTCTGCTTTGTCCGGCGGGATAACGAAGTTTTTGATGTCGAGATTGTGGATTATCACTGACGGGAAAAATAGAGAAGAACATGGCTAAACTTTTGAAAAATCCGCACCCCGGCGAAATCCTGCAAGAGGAATTTCTGGAACCGCTGGGCCTGTCCCAGAACGCGCTGGCGCAAGCCATCGGCGTTCCGGCCAACCGGATCAATGAAATCATTCGCGGACGGCGCGGCATTACCGCCGACACCGACCTGCGCCTTGCCAGGTTTTTTGCCCTGTCCGAAGGGTATTGGCTGCGCCTGCAAAATGTCTACGACATGATGGAAGCCCGGCGTGAAGTCGGCAAGGCTATCGGCAAGATCAAGCCTTTTTCGGCATCCGGTTCAGCAGCCGATCCGCCATCCGCGCCGGCAGGACGCCGATTATACGCATGACCATGTACATAGGCCATGGGAAGGCGATCAGCGGCCGGTCGCTTTCCAGTCCGTGAATGATCTTTTGCGCCGCTTTCCCGGCATCCATCAGGAAAGGCATGGGGAATTTATTTTCAGCGGTCATGCGGCTGACGACGAAACCGGGGCAGATCACCGATACCTGAACGCCTTCCGGCGCCAGCAGGCCGCGCAGGGCCTCGCCGTAGGCCTTTACCGCCGCCTTGCTCGCCGAATAGGCGGGAGCGCCGGGCATTCCGCGAAAGGCGGCGATGGAACTCATTATGGCCAGTTGTCCACGTTTGCGGGGGCGCATCAGGGCGATGGCCGGCAGCAGCGTATTCAGTACGCCGGTCAGATTGACGGCGAAGATTTCACGGACCTGTTCCTCGCTCTCGCCGGCGGCGCCGCCGCTGCCCGCCGAGGTTCCGGCGTTGGCGATGACCAGGTCCAGCGGATGCCTGTCATCGGCGTCTTTTATCCACTTGAGCATCGCGGCGCGTTCGGTGACGTCGATGATTCCGGCGACGACCTCGGCCCCTCGGCGGCGGCAGTTTTCGGCTGCCGCCTCCAGCCGTTCTTCGTCACGGCCCGATATCGTCAGAAAGACGCCCGGCTTTGCATAAGCCATGGCCAGCGCCTCGCCGATGCCGCTTGAAGCGCCGGTAATCAGGATGGAGCGCAACGCCTTGCGGTTTTCGGTCATGATCGGCTGACCTTGATGACTGGCGTCCCCAACGGGATTCGAACCCGTGTTACCGGCGTGAAAGGCCAGTGTCCTAGGCCTCTAGACGATGGGGACTAGAGAGTGTCGGTGTCGTAAACGGCATTCGTCAAAAAATCAAGCCGTTTAGGCCGCGCCGCTTATATTAACGGGCGCTCTACCAGAACTTTTTGATGCTGGTGACGCCGAACAGATTGATGTATCCGGGAATTACTGCGTCGTCATCGTCAATCCTGCCGTCCTTGGCGTTAAGGTGGCAGGCGCCGCATCTGGCCTTGGAGCCGACTTCTTTCTGAGTAAAAACCTGATCCGGGATGCCGCTGTGCTTTTTGATGAAACGCGGCGTCGTGGTAACTTTGAGCGGCGGATTGCTCAAGTCCACGCCCTCCATGAACTTCTTGGCCAACCTGTTGTCGTCCACGTCGGCGGCGTTAGCGACATGGTAGTCGGTGACCTTCTTGAGGACATCCTGTTCCAGGGCGGCGTTCTCGCCGAAATGGTCGGCCAGCCCGTCCATGATGATCTTCCACGACTTTTGGGGAAGCATCTGCGGATAGTACAGCATATGGCACTCGCCGCATTCCCTGGCGACGGCCTCGTCGGCAATCGCCGGGAATGGTCCGCCGGCCAGAGCCGGCAGCGCCGACAGCGTCAAAAGGATCGCCAGTACAAATTTCATCATGCTTATCCTTACTGGCCGGCCATAAAGGTAATAAAGTCGCCCTTCTCAATGGGCGTACATTCACGACCGATAACGCTGGGGCAGTTGCGGCCGAACCACTTGTCCACCTTCTTGGGATCGGTGTAGCGGTCGGGGGTCTTGGAGACGCCGATGGGGTCGATGGGCTTGCCGGCGCGGGTCTGGCCGCCGGACTGGGGCGTCGTGCCGTGGCAGGACGTGCATGCCGGAGTTTCAGGCGAGCCTGTGCCGAAGTTTTTGGTAAACAGGGCTTTGCCGCGCTCGGCGGAAAAAGCCGAAAAGCCGGGGTCAGCCGCCTTCGCCTGGGCCGCCAGATCGCCAAGGATGGACTCGCGGGGTCCGGCGAAAGCGGGGGAGGCCAGGAGTCCGCCGACGGCGCAGGACAGAACAAAAACGCTGATTTTTTTCATGATTGTCAGTTCTCCGGAATGTTGATTTTTTGATCATCGAAGCGGCCTGTCGCCGCGTCCTTGTGGCAAGCTATGCAGTTCCCTTTTCCTTTAACGCTCCTACGTTTGAATACGATATCGTTGACTTTCTCATGTTTGATTACCCAATAAGGACTCTCTGAAATTTGCAGAGGCTTTTCCGGAGAAACCTTAAGGAAGCGGTTGGAAGCCTCGGTGTCCCAGTAATCCCCGGCGTATGAACTCAGATACGCGGTTATGTCGCGGACTGTGGCGTCATCCAGGGTGGCGGCCTCGCCGAAGTGATCATCCAGACCGGACATCAATTCTTTCCAGGATTTTTCCGGCAACAGACTGGGGTGATAGGCCATGTGGCAGTCGCCGCACTCCGTATTGTATACGGGGAAATCAGGCAGCGCCTGGTGGCCGACAGGCGGCATCTGGCCCAGAAATCCCAGAATGGCCCCCGCTATTGCCGTGAACAGGACCATCGTAATCATCGCCGGCAAGGGACGGGAAGCGCGGTGTTCGGGAACCGGCGTCCCGTCAGGCAGCGACTTCATGCCGGTGATCATCGACTTCACCAGGTTTTCTTTGGTTATCCAGCACTCGACGATGACGCCGACAACATGGCCGACGATCATCGTCATCAAGGTAATTACCAGAAACAGGTGAATGTTTTTAGCGGCGTTGCCTAGGGGATAGCGGGCGATTCCGGCCAGCGGACCCTGCTTTTCCTCGCCGCCGAGGACCAACAGGCCGCTGACGTTGATGACGACGAGGAAGATCATCAGGGCGAAAATCATAACGGCGCCGGTGGGATTGTGGCCCAGATAGTGGGGCGGGCGCATCATCAGCACGCCGCGAAGGTGCTCAACGATTCTGCGCGGCGGAAAGACGAAGCTGCCGATGCGGCTGTATTCCGAACCATAGACGCCCCAGACCAGACGGAAGACGATCAGGACAACAATGCCGTAGCCGGCCCAGATATGAACGCCCATCCACCATTCCGGAGACAGGAAGCCGGTGATTATGCCGAGAATCACCAGCGCCGCCAGCAGCCAATGGAATATGCGGGTGGGAGCATCCCAGACTTTTACATTGTGACTGCCGTCGGACATGGCTGCATTACTCCCTTCGACTCAACTTAATACATTGTTCAATGTGAATTAATGCTGAGCGGGCAATTCATCCTGTGTTCATCTTTGCCGAGAGGTATTTTCAGGCCGTTTCCCGATGATGACAAGGTCGTTGGTTTTCAGGTCGGAAATCAGGGCGGCAACGTCGTTCCTGATGTTTTTCCTTCCTGCGTCCGGAAAGGCTTGATGGATGACGGCGCAGGCCTCGTTAACAGAGATCGGATCGGCCAGCAGCGTCCACAGGGCGGCGGCCAACGGGTTCAGGTGATACAGCGATTTGTTGTCGGCACCGACGAGAAAAGTTGCGTCATCAACAGTCCTTTCAACGACATTCGGGTTGCGGACATAGCGCCGGGTAAGGTTCATGTTCCGATCTTATTCCCGAGCGAAGGCATCGCGCAACACGCGGGCGCCGTCATCGCCGGAAGTGTAGTGCAGGGCGTAGCATCGGGCGGATTCGACGACGGCGTGCAGACGGTCAAGTATCTTGATCGCCGGCACGTTGCCGGAAAAGTTTCGCATGATGGAATCCCTGAGGGTGTCGCTTTTTTTGGCCGGGACCAACTCGGTTTTTCCTCCCGGATCACGCTTGAGCATAATGATATTGCGGATCGGCGCCGTTGTTCCCAGCGGCGCTAATTCATTCTCCTTCAGGCCCACATAGAGAAAACGGTCGTTTTGCAATCCTTGGCGGCGGGCGACGAAATCATGAAAAATCTTGCCGGCGTCGTCGGCAAGGGGCAAGCGCAAACGCGGCAGGATTCCTGGCGCAATGCCGTTATTGCTTGAGTTCTCCAAAGGGAGGACATCATCGGCGAACAGCCGTGCGCCGTGCGCCGCCAAATGGACGGACAGGGTGCTTTTTCCGGCCTCGTAGGCGCTGGGAAAGATCATCAGGTCGGAGGTGAAAGCCGCCGCCGCGCAATGAAGGCATAGTTGCGGAATCCCGTCTGAAATGTGGTATCTGATCAGGTCAACCAGAAAATCACAAACGGCGTCAACGCCGTCCGTGAAGACGGCCGGTTTATCGACCCATGGCGATTTGCGGCGGTATCCCTTGTCGGTTTTCTCGATCTCGATGATCGGCAACGGCGATCCGCCGGACGCAACCTCCCGGATTTGCCAGCCGCGAAGAACCGCCATGATCATCGGCTTTAATTCCCCGCATCCGATCAGGGAAATCGGTCGGGACATTCCTTCAAATGAAAGGAGCATTTATATTATTCATCGTCGGTTAATGATCGCTTTGTCAAACTATACGGTAAGGTTCGCATGAGCGCGACATTTTGTCCGGGTTGAATTATAAAACATGAGGGATGTCACGATGACCACCACCGAAAACCTTATCGAACAGACCGTTCCGACTGATGAAACCTCCAAGGAAACTTGCGAAATCAACGAGGGCCGCAGGGCCGCGCTGACCAGGCTTGGCCTTACCGCGCTGGCCGTTTACATGGCGCCGGCATTGCTGGGACTCACCCCGGCCTCGGCTTCCGGCGGCGGTGGCGGCGGCGGCGATGGTGACGGCGACGGTGACGGCGATGGCGACGGCGACGGCGATGG
>MIAA01000027.1:2974-14053 GCA_001830425.1 Rhodospirillales bacterium RIFCSPLOWO2_02_FULL_58_16 | reverse complement strand
CGGAGCTGGAGCCGGAGCCGGTGGAGCTGGAGCCGGAGCTGGAGCCGGTGGAGCCGGAGCCGGAGCTGGAGCCGGTGGAGCCGGAGCCGGTGGAGCTGGAGCCGGAGCCGGAGCTGGAGCCGGAGCCGGTGGAGCTGGAGCCGGAGCTGGAGCCGGTGGAGCCGGAGCCGGAGCTGGAGCCGGTGGCGGCGCTGGGGCCGGTGGCGGTGCTGGGGCCGGAGCCGGTGGCGGCGCCGGCGGTACCGGTCTATAACTTTAAGGCAGTCGATATGTTCATTATAAGCCTGATCGAAACTTCGTCATGAAAGTCGTGTTATGAAGATAAAAATATTGCTATGGAGCGGATCGTTGGTCCTTGCGGGCGCCATATTGTTTATGGGGTGCTTTGCCGTTTATCCGTTAACGGCCGAAGCGGCGCCGCCTGAAGCGTCCGCTCCCAAAGACTCGAAGTCTAACGCAGTGCGTCAATATGAAAATACGGAAAGCTATGGAGCTATAGCCTTTTCACCCGGCACCAAACAATGGCGTATGCGCTGGAGCGTCGCCGATCAGCAGCAGGCGATTGACCTGGTTATGGCGGAATGCGGAGCGTCCGACTGCCGCCTGATTCTCGTCTATGGTTCGGGAGTATGCGGAACATTTTCCCTGGGCGCGAACGGCGCTTTAGGGGTCGGCGCCGGGATTAACGCTGCCGATGCCGTAAAAACCGCTTTGGCCGGTTGCTTCGCCTCCGGCGACAAGTGCAAGGCGGCGAAAGTGCGCTGTAACAAATAGAGCACTATCCGACCAAATTGGATCATCTGCGTTTCGATGCGGCGGCAAAGCCGGAGAGTCCCTCTTTCAGGGCGTCGAGTTTCAGCAACGCCATCAGCGGATGCTGCACGTTATCGACGCGGATTTCGTTGTTGTAGGTCTCGGTCCTGACGGCGCCTTCCACCGGGCGGCGTTTCTGGATGTAGTACATATCCATGTCATCGATAAACTGTAGTTGGCGGATGCTCCTCAACCCGCGCCGCAGGGCTTCCTGGTAACTCTTGGCCCGCGCCTGATCGCCGACGTCCAGAGCCAGACGGTAGGCATCGGCCAGACCCTCCATGTAAACCCCGGTTGATGATGCGTGCGGCGGGCCGTATTCAGGGTGACGGGGGTCGTAAAAGCGCCCCCTGAGGTCGCCGTAAGGGGCGTTACCCCACTGTTGCAGGGACAGCAACCAGTCGTTCATCTCAAAGATAAAATCCTTCAGTTCCGGGTTTCCCGTTTGAGCGTACAGCAGGACGTAAGCCTGTGTGTGCCAAGGGATAAAAGCCGGGTTCCTGTTATTACGGTGCCAATCGCGGTAATAGCCGAAGCTTTGCATAAACTTGTCAAGAAGTCCGGAATCCTTGGTCCGGGCGTAAAGGCCGGCCCAGAACAGCAGGGCTTCGCCCGGATAGAAGTTTTGATTATCGTTCTGCTCGGCCGGCTTATGGAAGGTTCTGAAAGAGCCGCCTTCGCACCACAGGCAGGCCACGCCTTTTGAAAGCAGGTCAAGGGTTTCGCCGCGCCGGGAAGTCTCATCGGGCAATTCCAGAATCGCCAGGGCGGCGAGCGCCGCCGCGCCGAGTTTTGCCTTGCCCTCGTACTCAATAACGCCGGCATCGCCGTCGACGCGGAAAAATTTTTCCAGGTTGTAATCAAGGTTGCGTTCGGCGGCCTTCAGGTCTTTAGCCGAACCTGACCGCCCGGCCAGACGAATCAGGCATAAAGTGGCCATAAATTGCCGAATCGTATTGTTTGAAGTCGCCTCTTCGCCTCGGCTGGGCCAATACTTGTAAGTCATCCGCCCGTCATCGGCCACATTGCGGAACATCCACCGGCTCATGGTTTTTATCATGTCCGCCATGGCGTCGGCGGTAATCTCTTCAGGCTCGACTATGCGGCCGCCCCTGAACATAGGGATAACCTCAACTTTAGGCCGGAGCCGGATCAGAAATTGAAAGGCGGCGAATGATTTGATGTGTCCATATATGGAATCCGGGCCTGCCTCCGGGATTTTTACGTTGTCGGCAAAGTCTTTGATGACCCCCCGAAAATTACGATTGCCGGCGATCAATGCAGTCGGCCCATGCCGCTCCGTTTGCTCCCCGATGCAAAGCTCGATTCCCCGGATGCCCCGGTGTGTATTGGCGAAAACCTTTGAAATCTTGTGTGGGGGAACAAGGCGGTAGGAATGTGTCAGGCAAAGCTCGATGGCGTCCGCATCGCCGAAACAGGCCTCGCGGCGGAGGGCGCCGAACAAGGCGTAGAGGTCGCCCTCATCGCGCCAACGCTCACTCAGCTTCCGGCCTTTGCGCCGCAGAGACAGATAGACGGGATCGGGCCAGTGGAGGGAGGCGGAAACATTCTCCCGTCCGCTTATTGCCGCCTCGATCAACGAGCGCAGGATATCGGGATCAACGGCAGTTGCGGTCATTTGTTTAGGGCTACCAAGATATTCATCAGGCATTCATCAGGCATGTGCTATTAAAGCAGGATAACAACCGAAGTTTGGATGTTTTTTTCATGAATCAAGGCGCGAGGGCAAGGCGGTTTTGGTCTTATGCGGCGGCAATGGCCGCCGTTTTGGCGTTTGCCGGCCCTGTTGTCGCCGATTCGGATTCCGACTACGAGCGCGCCCGCGCCGCCATGGAGTCAGGAAAGATTGTTCCCTTGCCGCAGGTTCTTTCAAAGGTTGAAAAGATGTTCAAGGGCGATATCCTTGAGGTCAAGCTGGAAGATGAAGGCGCGGAACATGGTCCCGGTTCCGGTTCCGATAGTGACGGCGGCGCCGGCGGCGCCGGGCTTGATCAGGAAGACAAGGGCGGCGGCGCCGGGGGGGCCGGGCTTGATCAGAAGAGCGAGGATCACGAGGATGACGGCAAAAACGAGCAAAAACAAACAAATACGGCCAAGGATTACGGCAGTTCCTTTATCATCTACGAGATCAGGCTGTTGACTCCGCAAGGCAATGTTTTAAAGATAAAAATGGACGCCAAGACCAACGAGCTTATATCAGTAAACGGGCATGACGCCGATATCGCACGGAGATTCTAATGCGGGTGCTGGTAGTCGAAGATGATCCTATACTGCTTAAGCAAATCGCCCAGGCCTTGCTGAGCGAGGGCTATTCCCTGGACAAGGCCGAGGATGGCGAGGAAGGCCAATTTCTCGGCGAGACCGAACCTTATGATGCGGTAATTCTTGATCTCGGCCTGCCCAAGGTGGACGGCTTGACGGTGCTGAAGCGCTGGCGCCAGGCGGGACTGACCATGCCGGTGCTGATCCTCACGGCGCGCGATACATGGAGCGAAAAGGTCTCCGGTTTTGACCACGGCGCCGACGATTACGTTACCAAGCCCTTCCATGTGGAGGAATTGATGGCCCGCCTCAGGGCCTTGATCCGCCGCGCCGCCGGACACGCGACGCCGGTGCTTGAGGCCGGACCGGTTCGGCTGGATACCCGTTCCGGCAGGGTGACCGTGGACGGCTCGGCGATAACGCTGACTTCTCATGAATTGAAGGTTCTCACCTATCTTATCCATCATGAGGGACAGGTAATCTCGCGCACGGAGTTGATTGAGCATATCTACGACCAGGACTTCGACCGGGACTCCAACACCATCGAGGTGTTTATCGCCCGGCTGCGCAAGAAACTGGGTTCTGACCTTATCCGGACCCACAGGGGACGGGGTTATAGCCTGGACTCGCCTACTAAGAGTAAATAGTTAGTGCCCGTAAAATCGATAAGTTTCCGCCTGATCTTCGGCGCCGCTTTGTGGATCACTATAGCGCTGATGATCATGGGTCAGGTGCTGACGGGAATGTTCCGCGACCACTTGGAGCGCGCCTTCGATACGGCTTTACACGGGCATATTGAAGAACTTCTGGCTCTCAGCGAAGTCAACAAGAAAGGTCTGGTCGTCCTCAAGCGTCACCCTGTCGATCCCCAGTTCAACAAGCCTCTGTCCGGATGGTACTGGGAGATACTGTTCTCCGGAAACAGGTTTGATCGTTCCCGCTCCCTGTGGGACCAAAAAATCCGGTTGCCTGAGGGCATGACGCCGGAACAGGAAACTTCTTTTATGGCGAAAGGCCCTCGCGGCGAACAGCTTCGCGGGCGCGCCCGCACCTTCACCATGCCCGGCGCTTCCGAGCCGTTTTCCATCCTCGTCGCCGGTCCCGTCAAGGAGATCGAGACCGCTGTTTCCGTTTTCACCAACACCATGGCCGCATCTCTGGGGGTGCTGGGAATAGGGCTGGTCGTTGCCGCCTTTCTCCAGGTGCGGTTCGGTCTGCGTCCGTTAAAGCGAATGCGCAATGTGCTGCTTGATATCCGCGCCGGACGGGCCTCGCGCATGGAGGGGGATTTCGCTTCCGAATTGGCGCCCTTGGCTAAAGAACTGAACGCCTTGCTTGACCACAATGCGGCGATCATCGCCCGCGCCCGCACCCAAGCCGGCAATCTGGCCCACGCCATGAAGACGCCGCTGGCGGTCCTCACCAACGAAGCCGACCGGCTTGATAAGGATACGGGAGACATTTTTCGCGACCAAACGGCGCTGATGGCTGAACAAATCGCCCGCCATCTGTCGCGGGCCAGGGTGGCGGCGACCCGTGGGTTGCTGGGCGCTCATTCCGACGTTCACGAAACGGCCGACCGGCTGCGCCGCACCCTGAAGCGCCTTCACGAAGAACGCGCTATCGATATTTCATTAAAAGACACCCAGCCGCTGATGTTTCAGGGCGAGCAGCAGGATCTTGAGGAAATGCTCGGCAACCTGATGGACAATGCCGCCAAATGGGCAAGCAAACTGGTAGTGGTCAGCGCCGAATATGACAAGCAAACCGGTACGCTGTACATAAATGTTGATGATGACGGCCCCGGCGTTCCCGAGGAATCTCTGTCCGTAGTCATTAACCGTGGCAAACGTCTGGACGAAACCAAGCCCGGTAGCGGCCTGGGCCTGGACATCGTTTGCGACATCGCCGAAATGTACGACGGAAGCCTGGAGTTGACCCGCTCCGCTTTAGGCGGCCTGCGGGCGCGACTGAAACTGCCGGCGGCTTAATTCTTCGACTTATCGACCAGTTTGTTTTTGCCGATCCACGGCATCATGGCGCGGAGTTTTTGGCCTACTTTCTCGATATCGTGTTCGCCGCCGCGTCGCCGCATGGCCTTGAAACTAGGCTGGCCGGCCTTGCATTCGGTCATCCACCGGCTGGTGAAGCGACCCGACTGGATGTCGTCCAGGATATCCTTCATGCGTTGCTTGGCGCCGGCGTCGATCACTCTGGGGCCGGACACATAATCGCCGAACTCGGCGGTGTTGGAGATGGAATAGCGCATGTTGGCGATGCCGCCTTCGTAGATCAGATCGACGATCAGCTTCACTTCATGCAGACATTCAAAATAGGCCATTTCCTTGGCGTATCCGGCCTCGACCAGGGTCTCATAGCCGGCCATGATCAACGAGGTCAGGCCCCCGCACAGCACCGCCTGTTCGCCGAACAGGTCGGTCTCGCATTCCTCGCGGAAGGTGGTCTCGATAATGCCCGAGCGCCCGCCGCCTACCGCCGAGGCGTAGGACAGGCCGATGCCGTGAGCGTTGCCGCCGGCATCCTGCTCGACGGCCAGCAGGCACGGCACGCCGCCGCCTTTCTGATACTCGGCGCGCACCGTATGGCCGGGGCCTTTGGGCGCCACCATGAACACGTCCAGATCAGCGCGGGGTTCGATCAGGCAGAAGTGGATGTTGAGGCCGTGGGCGAAGGCCAGCGCCGCCCCTTTATTCATGTTGTCCTTGAGGTCATGGTTGTATATTTCCGCCTGAAGCTCGTCAGGCGCCAGCATCATCACCACGTCGGCCCATTTGGCGGCCTCGCCGGGGGTCATTACCTTAAGGCCTTCGCCCTCGGCCTTTTTGATGCTTGGCGAGCCGGCGCGTAACGCCACCGCTATATTCTTGACGCCGCTGTCGCGCAGGTTCAGCGCGTGGGCGTGGCCTTGGCTGCCGTAGCCGATAATGGCTACTTTTTTGGCCTTGATCAGATCGGCGTCAGCGTCCTTGTCATAAAAAACGCGCATGATTTAATGCTCCCCTCGTGAATAGGTGTATTTCTTTTTCAGCCTTTAAGGCGTCTACATAGGATCGGCGCCCCGCGCAATAGCGGCGATGCCTGTGCGCGACACGTCGACCAGACCCAGCGGCTCCATCAGTCTGATGAACGCATCCAGCTTGCCGGTATCGCCGACGATCTCGAAAACGAAGGAATCGTTGGTGCTGTCGACGGCGCGAGCGCGGAAAATATCGGCGATGCGGAGCGACTCGACGCGATGCTCGCCTGTGCCGCGAACCTTGACCAAAGCCAGTTCCCGCTCTACATGAGCGCCCGCCAAGGTAAGGTCGGTGACCTTGTGCACCGGCACCAGACGTTCCAACTGGGCCTTGATCTGCTCGATGATCATTGCCGTGCCTGAGGTAACGATGGTAATGCGCGACAGGGCTTGCGAACGGCTGACCACGGCCACGGTCAGACTCTCGATATTGTAGCCGCGCCCCGAAAACAGTCCGGCGACGCGAGCCAGCACCCCCGCCTCGTTATCGACGAGGACGGCAATGGTATGAAATTCGAGGTCTTTGTTCGGATCAGTCACAGAAATCTCCCCAAGGGCCGATATATGCCTTAACCTGCCGGATTATGCCAGCACTACGTCCTCGTCGGCCCCTGTCGATTCCGATTCCTCGGAATTGAAAATCATCTCATTATGGGCGGCGCCGACGACGATCATCGGGAAAACATTTTCCTTCTGTTCGGTGCGGATGTCGAGAAACAGCAAACCGTCGTGGTCAAGCATTGCCTGAAGCGCCCCGTCCACGTCCTTCGCCTTTTCCACCCTGATGCCCTTGCCGCCGTAGGCCTCGACCAGCTTGACGAAATCAGGCTGCCGGTCAAACAGGGTTTGCGAGTAGCGTTTGTCAAAGAATAACTCCTGCCACTGACGCACCATGCCCAAAGCGACGTTGTTGAGGCACACAATTTTTATCGGCAATCCGTAGGCGGTGGCGGTCGCCAATTCCTGGATGTTCATCTGGATCGAGGCGTCGCTGGTGATGACGATAACCTGGGCGTCGGGGTGAGCGACCTGTACGCCGAGCGCCGCCGGTAGGCCGAACCCCATAGTACCCAGGCCGCCCGAGGTCACCAGCCGCTTGGGTTTGTCAAAGCCGAGGTATTGGGCCGCCCACATCTGATGCTGCCCGACATCGGTGGTGACGTAGGCGTTTTGGTCTTTGAGCAGCTTGTTAAGGCGGTCAAGCACATATTGGGGCCTGGGCAGATCGTTGTTTTTCTTGTAGCCGAGACAGTTGCGGGCGCGCCATCCGTCGATGGCCTTCCACCAATTTTTCAGCGCCGTCCCGTCGATCTTGGCCTTTGTCGATTCCCACACCTTGATCATGTCTTCCAGCACATGAGCGACATCGCCGACGATGGGGATATCGACAATCACGCTCTTGTTGATTGATGACGGGTCGATATCGATATGGATTTTTTTGGCGTAGGGAGCAAACTTGTCCAGCCGCCCGGTGATCCGATCATCGAAGCGGGCGCCGACGCACACGATAAGGTCGCTTTGGTGCATGGCCATGTTGGCCTCGTAAGTGCCGTGCATGCCGAGCATCCCCAGGAACTGTTTGTCGGACGCCGGGAAGGCGCCCAGCCCCATCAGCGTCAGCGTACAGGGAAGACCGGTCATGTGGGCGAACTCGGCCAGCAGTTTCGAGGCGTCGGGGCCGGAGTTGATGACGCCGCCGCCGGCGTACAGAATCGGGCGTTCGGCGCCGGCGATCATCGCCACCGCTTCCCTGATGCGCGCCATGTCGCCCTTGACCTTGGGCTGGTAGGTTTTGTGGATGACCTGTTCAGGACCGATATATTCGCCGTGCCCGATAATGACATCCTTGGGCAGATCGATAACCACCGGCCCTGGGCGGCCTTTGCCGGCGACATGGAAGGCCTCGTGAATGATGCGCGCCAGGTCCTCGGTTTTCTTGACCAGATAATTATGCTTGGTGCACGAGCGGGTAATGCCTGTGGTGTCGGCTTCCTGGAAGGAGTCGTTGCCGATCATGCTCGTCGATACCTGACCGGTGAAGCAGACCAGCGGCGTGCTATCCATCATGGCATTGGCCAGGCCGGTTATGGTGTTGGTGGCGCCCGGTCCCGAAGTGACCAGGGCGACGCCGGTCTTGCCGGTGGAGCGGGCATAGCCCTCGGCGGCGTGTACGCACCCCTGTTCATGGCGGCACAGGTAGTGGCGTATGTGGTTCTGCTTGTAAATCTCATCGTACAAGGAGAGGGTGACGCCGCCCGGATAGCCGAAGATTACGTCCACGCCCTGATCCTTCAAGGCTCTGAGAACGATCTCCGCTCCGGTCATTTTTGTTTCCGGTCGTTTTGTTTTGGGCATAGCCCCGGTCCTTATTCGGCGTGGTTACGGGCTTTCTAATGGCTTATGATTGCGTGGTCAATAGTGAATTGCGAATAAATGAAAAGATATCAGCCTTGATACTTTCCGAATATTGCGCGGAATAGGTTTCCGCCCGGCAGCCTATATCCTGATGGCGCAACCATGTGAGTTGCCGCTTGGCGAAATTGCGCGATGCCCGCTTGGCCTTTTCCACCGCTTCGGCGAGAGTCAGCAGGCCTTCCAGATGGGCCAGCAGTTCCGATGCGCCCAGCGCCTTCATGGCGGGAAGGTCTTTGTCGGCTCCCATGAGGGATCGCGCCTCGTCCAGCGCCCCTGCCGCGATCATCCTGTCGAAGCGGGCGTCGATGGCGGCGTAAAGATCGGCGCGGGGCGGCGTCAGCACGACGGCGGCGAACTCGGCTTGCGGCAGGGGCGGCGCGGCGGGCATGTCCTGCCATTGGGACAGTTCCCGGCCGGTCGCCTTCACCACCTCGAAAGCACGGGCCAGCCGTTGAGGATCGGAAGCGGGAATACGCTCCGCGTCCTGCGGCGATAGTTTACGCAGTTCCTCGCGGAAGGCCTCCGGCCCCAGGCGTCGGAGAAGTTCGCGGGCTTCCCGGCGCACGGCGTCGGGGATGGCGGGGATGGAAACCAGCCCCGTGATCAGCGCCTTCAGGTAAAGTCCGGTTCCGCCGGTGATGATGGGCAGCAGGCCCCGGTCCCACGCCGCCTCGATCTCGGCCTTCGCCATCGCCGTCCAGCGCCCCGCCGAGCATGTCTCCGTCGCCGCCAGCACTCCGAACAACCTGTGCGGAACCCGCGCCATGTCGTCCGTGGAAGGCCGGGCGCTGAGGATGTTAAGCTCCCCGTAGACCTGCATGGAATCGCCGTTGATGACGACCCCGTTGAACTCCAGCGCCGCATCCGTCGCCAGCGCCGACTTGCCGGAAGCCGTCGGGCCGGTGACGATAAGGACGAAAGAGGCGGGCGGTTTCATCCTTGCGATTAGTCGGCCAATCGCCGGACTTCCGCTTCCACGGCGGCGCGGAGCGCCTCTATACTTTCCTGTACGGTATTCCAGACTATCATTTCATCAATAGAATCGTAATCATGTCTTATTTTATTGCCGATACCGGCGGCGGCGATCCGATCAATGTCGGTGTTTCGCTTTTTAATTTCGTCAGGCAGTTTGCGCACTGCTTCGGAAATAACAAGGATTGCACGTTCAACGGCATAGACCGTCTTGATATCGGCGACAAAGGATTCCGCCGTCATGCCCGATACGAATCTTTTGATTAATTCAATGTTTTCGATGATATCCTGAAGACGTTGGCGGGGGTTCTTAGAAGGCATTGACCGCCTCCGCGATGATGTTATCACGCAGAAACGGTTTCAAGGTTTTACGGTTTACCATATCCACCGGGAAACAAAGTATTTCCTCAAGGCGGGACTGAAGTGTCACATAGTCCAGCAAGGTCAACTCGGCATCCGGGTCCAGATCGACCAGAACATCAATGTCGCTGTCAGTCCTTGCCTCGCCGCGCACGATAGAGCCGAACACGGCGGCGTGAGCAATGCCTTGCCGCCGAAGATCATCAGCGTGAGACGAAAGTCGCTTGATCGCAGCGGCGAGTGAAATAACCGTACTCATAACTCTATTCTGCCGGATTTCAACGTTCTATTAAAGACATAACAATAGAGTAAGGTCCGCCGTCCGTTACAGCATATTGCAGACCAGTCCGTCGGCCAGCTTAGGCTCGAACCAGGTGGACTTGGGAGGCATCACTTCGCCGGCCTCGGCCACCGCCATCAGATCATCCATGGAGGTGGCGAACATGGCGAAGGCCACCGCCATCTCGCCGCTATCGACCCGCGCCGCCAACCCCTTCAGTCCGCGCATTCCGCCGACGAAGTCGATGCGGGAATCGGTGCGCTGGTCGCCGATGCCGAGGACCGGCGACAACACCAGATCATAAAGCAGGCTGACATCCAGCTTTTCCACCGGATTGACGTTCGCGGGCGGCTGATGGCGCAGAGTCAGCAAGCGCCAGCGGCCTTCCAGGTAAAGGCCGAATTGGCCGGGAGCGGCGGGCCGGGCCGGTTCTTTGACATTCCTGATGTCGAAGTTGACCTCCAGCCTGTCAATAAACTCCGCCGCCGTCAGGCCGTTGAGGTCGCGCACCACTCTGTTGTAATCGAGTATCTGCATTTCGTCCTTGGGGAAGGTGACCACCATGAACGAGTTATAGGCCTCGTCGCCCCGATGGGCCGGGTTGGCTTGACGCATGGCCGCCGCCACCCGCGAGGCCGCCGCCGAACGGTGATGGCCGTCGGCGATGTACAGCGCCTTGACGTCGGCGAAGGCGGCGGTAAGGGCCGCCACCCATTCCGGCCGGGAAACCACCCACAGCACATGGGTGACGTCGTTGTCGGCGACCGTCTCAAGGTCGGGCGGCAGGGCGCACGCCAGCCTGATGATAGAGGCGGCCTTGGCGTTGGGCTGATGGGCCAGCATCACCGGGCCGGTCTGGGCGCGTAATGTCTCTATGTGCCTGACCCGGTCGTCTTCCTTGTCGGGGCGGGTGAACTCG
>MIAA01000027.1:0-2944 GCA_001830425.1 Rhodospirillales bacterium RIFCSPLOWO2_02_FULL_58_16 | reverse complement strand
TGAGGCCGCCGCCACCAGCCCGGTCTGTGAATGGCCGCCCATGGTCAGCCGGTAAACGTAATAACAAGGCACAGGATCGCGCATCAAAATGCCGCTCTCGATCATCCTGAAGAAGTTGTCGGCTCCCTTGGCGTAGACCGCATCCGAGTGCGCATCAATGCCCGACGGCAAGTCGATCTCCGGTTTGGACACATGCAGGAAAGACCATTCCTTGCCCTTGGCCCGCACCCGCGCTTCCTCGGAATTGAGCACGTCATAAGGCGGCGCCGCCACCTCGGCGACACGGTTGGGCGCGGGACGCAATCCGGGGAAAGGACGCAACAGCGGCAGCGGCATGACAATGCTCCTGGTAATGACCATACGGACGGGAATTATACCAGTGGCCGTAAAAAATGACTCTTAAAAATTCTCCCCCTTTCAAAGGGGGAGTTAGAGGGGGTAGACGCCTATCGCCACTTCTGCCAGTTGGCGGCGGTCTCGGCGGTTTTGGCTTCGACTTGGGCGGCGGCGCGGGCTTCGGCCTCGCGGTCGGCGGCTTCATTCGCGGCTTTGATGGCCTTGGCGACGGCCAGTTTGAGGGCGTCGATCTTGGAAAGTGAGGCTTTTTCGGCGGCCTCTTTGGCGGCGGCTTCTTTTATCGCCTGGGCCGTGGCTTCCTCGGCGGCCTTTTCGGCGACGGCTTTTTCCTCGGCGGCTTTCTCGGCGGCCTTCCTTGCCCGCTCGGCGGCGTCCTCGGCGGCGGCTCTCTCGGCGGCTGACCGGGCGGCGGCTTCCTCATCGGCGACCTTTGACGCCTTCACTTCTTCAAGCACCTTTTCGGGCGTATCTTCCTTGGTCAGCGTCCGGGTGGTTTTGGCGTATAACGAGCCGGTCCAGTCGATCTTGGTAAAGACATCGGCGATCTTGTTGAGGGTGAATTTGTAGGTAAGAGTCTCCGGCTCGGCGTTGGGCAAAGGCTTCACCGAGTCCACCGAAAGGTCATAGAAAGACACCGACCAGTCCCCCGGCATTTTGCTGTCCGTGGGCTTGAAGATCACATATCCGGCATTAGCCCGTCCCGGCAGGATTTTGAAATCGCCATCAATCAGCGCCAACTTGGAGTACTGGAGGGTCAGTTGCGGCGTGTCCTGGCAGGGGCGCTCGGCCAGGAAATGAAGCTTCAGCGCGTCCCGGTTAAGCGCGGCGTATTGAACGCCATCGGGGTCAAACAGGGTAATCTCGGACGACTTGAGTTTGACTACATAGGGGGTGTCGTTTCGGATCTTGACCTGGAATATCATGCCGCCTTCCGGGTGAAGCGGGATACCCGCGCCGATGCCGGGGAACATGCCCGAGGCGGCCTTGCAAGCGAGGGAATTTCCCATAAACGAAGGCGGAGCCTCGGTCAGCATATCGCCCTTCAGCCTGATGCCTTTGGCTACGTTCATCCAGTTTTCCGGGTCGTCAGGCTTCACTTCGTATCTGACATCGGCATAATCGCCGGAGCAGCCGGAAATGACGGCGATCACGCCCGCCGCCGGCAATGCGCCGGCAAATAAGGCCAGTAGTCTGATTCTGCTATTCAGCGACTTAACGTCCCGGATCATGTCAACGACTCCACGATTCAGATTCCGACGATTCGATTTGATATTTAAGTAATTCAGTTGTGTCAACTACATATGGTAGGGAACTTAAAAAAACTATACGAAGCACACCATATATCGGCGCGATAATGCCTTGTCGTTATTGGCTTTTTGGCTTTTTTGCGATGTGTGAGCGATAACGGCCGCCGTCCGGCGATAGGCCGGGCGCAGCGGGTGGTTTTTGGTTTTTTTAGGCGAATCGGCGCTTCGATTCGCGGACGGGAAGCTAATCTTCCTCGGTGATATGGTAGCGCCTCATTTCCTCGGAGAATCCGAAACGCTTCAAATCAGGCATGCGCATGGGGAACAACATGCCGTTCAGGTGGTCAAGTTCATGTTGGACGACGCGGGCATGGAATCCGGTTGCCCGGCGTTCGATCTTTTCGCCGCGAAGACCGACGCCCCAATAGCGGATGCAGCGGTGGCGCGGCACGAAGCCGGTCATGCCGGGCAGGGACAAGCAGCCTTCCCAGGCGCATAAGACGTCATCTCCCTGAGGCTCGAAAGACGGGTTGATCAATACCGTCAACGGCGTTTCGTCATCTTCCTCGGCAAGCCCCGCGTCTTCATAGCGTTCATCGGCGTCAAGCGCCGAGGGCACATGGAAGATCACCAGCCGCACGGGGGCATACACCTGGGGGGCGGCCAGGCCGACGCCGCCGGCGTCAGCCATGGTGTCAATCATATCGGCGACCAGCCGCTTGATTTCGTCTGATTCCGGGTCCTTGACCGGACCCGCCGGGCCGTCAAGCGCCGGGTGGCCCATGCGGGCAATTTTCAAAATTGACAAGACTTATTCCTTTACCTCTTCAAACAGCCTTTCCATTGCCTGATGAATGTGTTAGAAGGCCGCTCCGTTACTGGGAAATCTGTTTAAACCGTTGTGTCGGCTAAAGGAAGGAGTATCAAGTTCCGTGCATGTAACCGTTCGAGATAACAACGTCGATCAAGCCCTGAAGGCCCTCAAGAAAAAAATGCAGCGCGAGGGCATCTTTCGCGAAATGAAACTTCGCCGTTCCTTTGAAAAGCCGTCTGAGCGCAAGGCCCGTGAAAAGGCCGAGGCCGTTCGTCGCGCCCGTAAACTTGAACGCAAGCGCGTAGAACGCGAAGGCTTCTGACCGTTAATTCAAGGTTTAATGGCCCAAATTCAGTTTTATTAAGACGCCGTGGGGCAATCCTGCGGCGCTTTGCTTTAGGCTGCAAAACCGGCTCCTGAATTTCCGGCATATCAATGAATTTCACATTGAATGAGGAGTGGAGCGTCCCCTGTTAAAAACTCCGAACGCCCTTGATTTGCCGGGCGGTTTTAGCGATTTGACGTA
>MIAA01000026.1:101568-102028 GCA_001830425.1 Rhodospirillales bacterium RIFCSPLOWO2_02_FULL_58_16 | reverse complement strand
TCTTTTTGGAATGTGTAGCGCATGAGCGGCGCAAGAATCGGAATCGAAAATTGGCTTAAACTGAGATGTGTGAATACAATAGCCTTTGTAAGGGGATGAATCTTTTCTCGCTATATCTCCGCCAGTATCTTGGCGGCTTCCCGGCGTTTGGCGCGGGCCTGGACGGCTTCTTCGAGGCGTTGGCGTTCAGTCTCGATCACCTCGGGCGGGGCCTTGTCGGTAAAGCCGTGGTTGGCCAGCTTCTTTTCCGACTTGGTTATTTCCACGTCAAGTTTGGCGATTTCTTTTTCCAGACGGGACTTTTCGGCGCCGATGTCGATAACATCGGCCAAGGGCAAGGCAATGGTTGCCTCGTCAATCACCACATGCGCCGCGCCCGGCCGGATTTCATCGGTCGGAGTAAATTCCGTTACTCTCGCCAACTGGGTAATGAGTCCCATATGGGTTTTCAGGCGGGCCT
>MIAA01000026.1:99326-101530 GCA_001830425.1 Rhodospirillales bacterium RIFCSPLOWO2_02_FULL_58_16 | reverse complement strand
CGGCATACAAGGCCGCATCGGCGGCGAGCCACTTCTCCTTGATCAACAACCCTTGGCGCGTCCCTGTCGCCCCCCATAACTCTTCGGTGACGAAGGGCATGAAAGGATGCAACAGCACAAGGATGCGGTCCAGCGCCCAGGCGGCGGTCGCCCTGGTCTCGGCGATTGCCGTTTGGTCATCGCCGAAAAGGATGGGCTTGGACAGTTCCAGATACCAGTCGCAAAAGGTTCCCCAGGTGAATTGGTAGAGAACGGCGGCGGCCTCGTTAAAGCGGTAGGCGTCAATGGCTTCCGCCGTCCCGGCGGCGGTTTGTGAGACCTTGGAGACGATCCAGCGGTTGACCGTCAGCCGGCACGAGGCCGGGTCGAAACCGGAAAGCGGGCGGCATTCGTTCATTTGGCAGAAACGCGAGGCGTTCCACAGTTTGGTGACGAAATTGCGATAGCCCTCGACGCGGCTCTCGGCGAGTTTGATGTCGCGGCCCTGGGCGGCCATGGCGGCCAGCGTAAAGCGCAGGGAATCGGCGCCGAATTTCTCGATCAGGTCCAGCGGGTCGATGATGTTGCCCTTGGACTTGGACATCTTCTGTCCCTGCTCGTCGCGCACCAGGGCGTGGATATAGACGGTATGAAACGGAACCTCATTCATAAAGTGAAGGCCGCTCATGATCATCCTGGCCACCCAGAAGAAGATAATATCAAAGCCGGTGACCAGCACGTCCGTCGGGTAATAGCGTCTCACTACCTTCTCTTCCGCCTCGTTCGGCCAGCCCAGCGTCGAGAACGGCCACAGCGCCGAAGAAAACCAGGTGTCGAGCACGTCCCCGTCGCGCTTCAGCGCGGTTTTTTCGCCGTAGTGCTTCTCGGCGGCGGCGAGGGCCTGCTTTTCGTCCGGTTCAACAAAGACCTTGCCGTCGGGGCCGTACCAGGCGGGAATGCGGTGTCCCCACCATATCTGGCGCGAAATGCACCACGGCTGGATGTTGTTCATCCACTCGAAGTAGGTCTTGTCCCAGTTGCCGGGAACAAACCTGATGCGGCCCGTCTTTACCGCCTCGATGGCCGGTTCGGCCAGAGTCTTGGCGTCAACGAACCACTGGTCGGTAAGCCACGGCTCGATAACGACGCCGGAGCGATCACCGTAGGGGGTCACCATCAGGTTGTCCTCGATCCTGTCGAGAAGCCCAAGCCCTTCCATTTCCTTGACGATGGCGTCCCGCGCTTCGTAGCGATCAACGCCGTGGTAGCGCTCGGGCGCGTTTTCGTTCATGCGGGCGTTGAGGTCGAGAACATTGATCATTTCCAGGCCGTGACGAATGCCGACATCGAAGTCGTTAAAGTCATGAGCCGGGGTGATCTTCACCGCGCCCGTACCCTTTTCCGGGTCGGCGTATTCATCGGCGACGACAGGAATAAGGCGACCGGTAATGGGCAGGACGCAATTCTTGCCCACCAGCTTTGAATAACGCTCATCGTCGGGATGCACGGCCACCGCCGTATCGCCGAGCATGGTCTCGGGCCGGGTGGTGCCGATGGTGATGAAGGTTCCTCGTTCTCCCTCGACCGGGTACTTGAAATACCACATATGACCATGCGTTTCGCGCTGCTCTACTTCCAGATCGGAAATCGCCGTGTGCAGCAGCGGGTCCCAGTTGACCAGACGCTTGGCGCGATAAATCAGGCCCTTCCTGTGAAGATCGACAAAAACCTTGCTGACCGCCGCCGACAGCCCCTCGTCCATGGTGAAGCGCTCGCGGGACCAGTCGCACGAGGCTCCCAGGCGGCGCAGTTGGCCGGTGATGGCGCCGCCCGACTGTTTCTTCCATTCCCAAATCTTTTCGATAAACCTGTCGCGCCCCAGATCATGTCGGGTCTTGCCTTCGGCCTCCAGCCGACGCTCGACGACCATCTGGGTGGCGATGCCGGCATGGTCCGTTCCCGGCTGCCACAGCACGTCAAAGCCCAGCATCCGTTTATAGCGGACCAGGATATCCTGGAGGGTGTTGTTGAGAGCGTGCCCCATGTGCAGGCTTCCCGTCACATTGGGGGGGGGAATCATGATGGCATATGGTTTTGCCGGCGACGAAGGATCGGCGCAAAAAGCTCCCGCTTCTTCCCACATGGCGTAAATCTTTTTCTCGACCTCATCAGGCCGATAGGTCTTGTCCAGCATTGTCATGCCCGGTCTCTCACGCCAGTGGCCG
>MIAA01000026.1:97610-99291 GCA_001830425.1 Rhodospirillales bacterium RIFCSPLOWO2_02_FULL_58_16 | reverse complement strand
GCAGCAACCTCCCCTGCCCCCTCCTTGGTAAGGAGGGGAAAGCGCGGGGGCTGTCATGAGTCAATGATTAAGGTCGATGGTATAAAACAGATGAAGCGTGGGGATCAATGAAAAACGGCGAAAGCGGGAAGAATCAGCTTTCCAGCCCCTCGGCGCGGTTGACGATGGTGTCGATTTCTTTCTTCACCAGACGCTCGATCAGGTAAGGCAGGTTGCGGTCCAGCCATTCCTTGAGAACCGGCTTCAGCATTTCCCTGACCATTCCCTCAAGGGTTACGTCCCTGGCGCCGACCAATACATCCCTTCGGTCCAGGATGGCGCGCGCCAACTCGGAAAGCACATCGGCGGACATCCGGGAGGCGGCCGCCGAAACCATCGGCTCGTAAGGCGCAATCATGGCCGGCGTCAGATCAAAGACATCCTCAGGCTCCGGCATTGCCGCCGGTATCGGCCTCGGCGGGGGCGCCGGCTTGAAGATGGGCTTGGGCGTCGGCTTGGGTATCGGCTTGGGAATCAGCTTGGGTATGGGTTTGGGCGTCGGCTCCGGCTCGGGTTCCGGTTCCGGCTCGGAAAATTCGATTACCTGCACAGGCTCCGGCTCGGGTTCAGGTTCAGGTTCCGGTTCCGGTTCCGGCTCGGGCTCGGGTTCAGGTTCCGGCTCGGGTTCAGGCTCCGGCTCCGGCTCGGGTTCAGGCTCCGGCTCGGGTTCAGGTTCCGGCTCAGGCTCCGGCGGCGCGGCTTTTGCCTCGCTTTCTTCCTCGGACAGAATACGACGGATGGAGGCAAGAATATCCTCCATCGACGGCTCTTGGCCGGCGTCACCTTCTGTCTGGCCTGCTTCTTTGCTCATGGAAGGTCCATTTAGTTAGACGTAAACCGCGTCCATAGACGGAAACCTTACCAAGCAATAGGTTACCAAATGGTTACTCACCAGCCTTGGATTCCCCCCCGTCAAAATCTTCGGCGCCGCCCGTGCTGCTTCCGCCGAACCACTTGTCTCGAACTTCAAGATAATGACCGGCGGGATCGTATAAATCCACAGGAAGGTTCATTTGTCGCGCAGTTAATTTTCCCATGGCCTCTTTAAGTTGGAAGATTGCCACCGTTTCATCGCGCTGAGACCGCACCATGCTTACCTTTGCGTTCAATAACTCCTGTTCGGCGTCCAGGATGTCAAGCACGGTGCGCGAACCGACGGCGGCCTCACGCTCGACCCCTTCAAGGGCGATTTCAGAGGCGTTTATCTGCGTTTTGAACGAATCGATTCGCGCTCGCGCCGTTTGCAGCGCCTCCCAGGCCTGGGTCGCCGTCTCGATGGCGTTGCGACGCGCCTGATCGGTTTTACGACGCTGTTCGCCGACCAGTTGCTTGGCTTCGCGCAGCCGGGAATAAACGGCGCCTTTCTGGTAGATGGGCATGGTCAAGGTCAGCTTGGCCTCGTAGGCGTCGACTCTGCTGTGTTCGCCTGACGAATCAAAGGAGCGTTTGGCGCTGCTTGAAAGGTCCAGCGAGGGCAGCAGTTCCCCCTGCGTCTTCTTGACATTGTCGGACTGCGCCTTTTCAAGGTATTCGGCTTCGATGACATTGGGATTGGAAACCGCCGCCGCCTTTATCGCATCATCCTTGCCGGCGACGATGTCCTCCGGCGCCGGCGGACGCACCAGCTTTCCCGGCGATTCGC